>JAIROI010000160.1 GCA_031257615.1 Odoribacteraceae bacterium | reverse complement strand
AGGGGAATATCCGGGGGCGTATATGTAAGGTGTGGGGTGTCGTTTGACGGTCGGGTGGGCTTCTCGTGGGGGGCGTATATATAGGGTGTGGGGGGGAGGAGGGGGCGTTTGGCGGTCGGGTGGGCCTTATGCGGGGTGGGTGTATGTAATTGGGTGGCGTCTTTTGTCCGTTGCGGGTTCGCGAGGATGGGGCGCGGATATAAAAAGTTCCCCGTCGGCGGCGGGTGGCTGAGGGCACGGGCCGCGGGTGACGGGGAAAAAGGGATGGGGGGAGAGGGAGGGGCGATAGGGGGAGGGGAGGTCAATAGAGGTAGTCGTCCAGCAATTTTTGTAGTTCTTGGAGGTTGTGGGCGGCATCGGTGCATCCGGCGTCGCGGGCGCGTTCGAAATACTCGAGGGCGAGGTCGTAATTCTTCACGTTCGAGTAGGCGACGCCCAGGTTATTCCATGCCTCGGGTTGTTCGACGAAGAGGAGGTAACTGATGGCGGCGTCGGTTTGTCCGCGGGAGATGCTGGTGGCGGCGGCGTTGATTCTGGCGACGGGCGCGTCGGGGTATGTCTCGAGGGCGATCCGGAAGACCTCGTTGAATTCGTCGCTTCCTTTCTCGCAGGTGAGGGCGACCATGTACATTTCGTTTAGGGTCAGGGGGCATGGTTTCTGGTGGAGCATGGTCTTTGCCTTGACGACGTCGAAGGGTCGGGCGACGTAATTGATCGCGTACTCGCTCCGTCGCAGGGCGGGGAAGACGTTTTTCAGCAGGTATCGGTAGGTGGCGCCTCCTGCCAGGGCTTTCAGGCGTTCCTTGCGTCGCGCGATGTTGATTTCGGTGCGGATCAAGCGCGCGACCTCCTCCTTGCCTCGGAAGGAGAGGGTGTCGATGAGAGTCAGGAGTCCCTCCCAGTCCTCGCCGACCCAGCGGGCATTAAAGCGGTCGGGGGGGAGGTTGTACTTACTTTTGAGGTAGTTCACGAACGAGTAGACGCGTTCCTCGGAGAGTCGCATGTTGCTGTTGAAGTTGCCGTCGGGGGAGGCGAAGCCGGTGAGGTTGCAGGTATCGACGGAGAGGTTTGGGTCGGCTTGTATCCTGGCGAAGAACTGATCGACGCGTTCGAGCGCGGCCGCGTTGTCGCTGAAACCCGGGCGGATGTCGGCGTTCCCGATGGTGAAGTGGAGTTGTTCCACGCGTTTTTTACTGACCGGTTCGACGGTCGGGTAGAGGAGCGACAGGCGGTATTCGGGCGCGTAGACGGGGGGGAGGACGGTGGCGGTCACCTCGATTTCTCGCTGGTCGATCTCGCAGGCCCCGCATCCCGTGACGACGGCGTGCATGAGCAGTCGCGCCTCCCGTATCCAGGGGGCGTAGGGGACGTCGAGCTGCACGATGATGTTCTCGGGTCGGTTGTTGCGGTGTCTCATCCGCGCCAGGGGTTCGACGTCGAAGTGGAAGTCTCCCGACGCCAGCGCCCGGTCGAGCGCCCGGTCTCGTTTTGCCCCGGAGATGACGATGGGGTCAAAGACGTGGGCGCGCGCGTTGTCGCTGGAGCGGATCACGGGGGTGAGCGCGACCATCAACTGCGGGTGGAGCTTGAGTTTTTCGAGGTTGAGGATAAATTCGATGGCCACCTTGTCTCTTACTTTTCGGGCCTGCACTTGTTCGGTGGTGATCTCTCCCTTGTAGCCTTGCGCCCGCGCGGGGAGCGCGTAGAGGAGCGCGAGGGGGAGGATGATATAAAGGTATTTCATAGCGGGAGGGGTTTAACGTAAGAAATAAACGATGGAGACGACGGTGCGCGTCAGCCCGAAATAGTGGTAGGAGTCCGAGTTGATGCGAGGGGAGCACTCCTCGCAGTTGAAGCGGTCGTAGTCGATCTTGGTGTACCCGGCGCCGACCGCGGCCTCGATGTTCCATCGTTTCCCGAGGATCCACTGGTGTCCGAGGGAGACGCCGGCGCCGTAGAGGAGGCCTTCGTATCGCTTGTCATCGAGGAAGGAGAGCAGCCCGCCGGGCAATTTCCACGCGGCGGCGTTGAACTCTCCGACGACGGCGTGCAGCCCGAGGAAGTACCCGTTGAATCGTTCGCAGGGCCAGTAGCGCAGTTCGGGCTGGGCGAGCCAGTGTTTAAACTTCCGTTCTTTGTTCGTCTCGAAGGGGTTGTAGCTCGCGTACAGCTCCAGTGTGGTTTGTTTTCCCAGGCCAAATTCCAGGGCGAGGTTGGGGGACAGGAGCGCGTCGGCGATCACGTTGTTCTTGATCCCGAGGTGTTGGGCGCGGAGGGTCGCGGAGCACCCGATCAGCGCGAAAAGGAGAAGTATTTTCCTCATGTGGTCACTGTGATAAAGTACGCTCCAAAAGTAGACAGAATAGCAAGAGGAAACAAACTCCGGCTCGAAAAATGCGGGGGGGCGCGGGGATTTTTTACATCCACCTTTTTCGAGTGCCCCCCGGCGCTGTTTGGCGATACGCGCTTGTCGCCGCGGGGGCAAGGTGCTGCGATCCCTGCCGTCCGGGGAGTCGCCGAAACCACTGAAAAGAGTAGCAACGTTTTCCTCGTGGCGCAAATCATGACGGCCCGCCGCGCCTTCTCTCTCTTTTACGATTTTCAACCGCGTCAAAATATTCGTACATGAAAAGAGAAACAGCGTTTGAAGCGGAAACATTAAAAGCGCCATGCTTTTGTTTGTTCAATAAAGAAAGGAGGGGTACTTTTGTATCAACAAATTCAACGGGAGACGGCCCTACCGGAACGACAGTAAAGGTAGGGAAAATCCCGGGGAAAGCAAGTCAAGAAGGTTGACAGCCGGAGCGGGAGGCGCCCCCTTGCCTCTCCTCCGGTTCTCGAAAGAGACTTGTGAAAGAAGGAGTTATATTTTGTGTTGTGTTGTGTGACTGGGGGATTGGGGAGTTTACTCGTAGTGGACAGTGTTGTACACAAGCTCCCCTCCCCCTTTCTCCTCCGCACCGGTAGAGATGAAAAGATGCAAGATAGATAGTTAGTTAGTTTTAATTATGATTTGATAGTTCACTTTCATCGACAAACACGTTTCGGTAAGTTTCTCGATTCGGAGAGAAACTTGAGGGCCCAGCTCTTCTGTGAAGACCAGTTGGGTTTCTTTTTTTATTGACACGCGCGCGTGCCAAATGGGCATGTGCGCAAGACAATCGCGCGCGTCTACTCGTGCGATGTACTTATCGCGTTGAAGATGATCCGATCAGAATTCCATGTTACGCGCGTCCAGGCGTACCGGCACGATCCGGTTCGCCAGCGAGGGATCGCGCGGGAGCGCCACCCGTATGTAATTATCCGTGAAACCGCGGGCCTCGCCCTCGCTCTCCTCGAAGAGCACCGGTCGCGTCTGCCCCTCGAAGCGGCGGTAGAAGGCCGCGATCTTCTCGTCGGAGAGCGCCAGCAGGGCTTCCGCGCGCCGGCGTCGTTCCCCCGGGGCCACCGCGTGGGGGATCTCCAGCGCCCTCGTGCCGGCCCTCTCGGAATACGGGAAAACGTGCAGCCGCGCCACCTCGAGGCCGGCGATAAAGCGGAACGACTCCTCGAACCGTTCCCCGGTCTCGCCCCGCGCGCCGGCGATGACGTCCGCGCCGATAAAGGCGTCCGGGAGGCGCTCCAGCACGCGGGCCACGCGCTCGGCGAAGAGGTCTCGCGCGTAACGACGCCCCATCAGCGCCAGCACCGCGTCGCTCCCCGACTGCAGCGGGAGGTGGAAGTGGGGCATGAAACGGCGGGAGGAGGCCACGAAGTCGATGATCTCCGTTGTCAGCAGGTTAGGCTCGATGGAGGATACCCGGTAGCGCTCCGCCCCCCCCTCCATCCGGTCAAGGGCCTGGAGCAGCTCGAGGAAACTTTCCCCGGAGCGTCGCCCGAAGTCGCCGGTGTTCACGCCGGTCAGGATGATCTCCTTGACGCCCCTGCCGGCCACCTCGCGGGCGGCCTCCAGCACCTGTTCGATGGAGGCGCTACGGCTTTTCCCGCGCGCGCCGGGGATGGCGCAGTAGGAGCAATGGTAGTCGCAACCGTCCTGTATTTTCAGGAAACCGCGGGTGCGATCCCCGTACGAGCAGGCCGGGTCGAAGCGGTCGGGGAGCGGCGGGCAGGCGGCGCGCGTCTCCCCGTCGGCGCGCAGGCGATCGACGACGGCAAACTTCTCGTCAGCGCCCAGCACGAGGTGCACGCCCTCGATCGCCCGCAGTTCCTCGCCGCGGAGCTGGGCGTAACACCCCACCACCACGATGCGCGCGCCCGGCAGCCGGCGGGCGATCTTGCGGATCGTCTGCCTCCCCTTGCGCTCGGCCATGTCCGTCACGCTGCACGTGTTGATCACCACGATCTCGGCCTCCTCCTCCTCCCCCGCGGTCAGCGTTCCCGCCTGCTCGAGGGCGCGGCGGATGGTGGACGTCTCCGAGAAATTCAACTTGCAGCCCAACGTGATGTAGGCGACTCTCTTTCCTTGTAGCTCCATGTCTGTTGATTTTGCCGCGAAAGTACAGGGAAATCGCGGGGAATCCGCTACTTTTGCCACAAATGGAACGCTCATGAAATACTACATCATCGCCGGGGAAGCGTCGGGCGACCTGCACGCCGCCAACCTGGCCAGGGAATTGATCCGGCAAGACCCCCGGGCCGACCTCCGGGGACGGGGCGGCGATCTCATGCGGGAAGCCGGCGTCCGCGTGACGCGCCACTACAAGGAGATGGCCATCATGGGCTTCCTGACGGTGCTGAAAAACCTGCGACGGGTCAGGAAAAACCTCCGGGAGTGCGCCGCGGAGATCGACGCGTGGCAGCCCGACGCGGTGATCCTCGTGGACTACGGCGGATTTAACCTCCGCCTGGCGCGGACGCTCGCCGCTCGCCGCTCGCGGGTCTACTACTACATCTCCCCCAAGGTGTGGGCGTGGAACACCTCCAGGGTGCGCGCCATCAAGCGACTTGTCGACCGGATGTACGTCATCTTCCCCTTCGAGGTCGACTTCTATCGCGCCTTCGACTACACCGTCCATTACGCCGGCAACCCCCTCGTCGACGCCATCCACCAGCACCCCCTCCAGGAAGAGACCCTCGAGGAGTTCGCGGCCGCCAACCGCCTGCCCTCGAAACCCGTCATCGCCCTCCTTGCCGGCAGCCGCGCCCAGGAGATCAGGCACGTGTTGCCGAAGATGCTCCGCGTGGTGGATCGTTTCCCCGACTTCCAGTTCGTGATTGCCGGCGCCCCCTCGATGACCGACGCCGACTACGCGCCTTACCTCCGCGGCCGTCCCGTGCCCGTGGTTCACGGCCAGACCTACCGTCTTCTCCGTCACTCCAGCGCCGCCCTGGTCACCTCGGGCACGGCCACGCTGGAGACGGCCCTCTTGCGCGTCCCCCAGGTCGTTTGTTACAGTGGCGAGGGCGGCCTTCTTGCCTACATCCTTTTCAAACTCTTTGTCAAGGTGCGCTACATCTCCCTGGTCAACCTGATTGCCGGCCGCCCTGTCGTCAAGGAACTACTCATGCAGCAGCTCACCCCCCGTCGTCTCGCCCGCGCCCTTTCCCTGATCCTCGCCCCCCCTGCCCGCGCCCGCCTCCTCCTCGACTACGACGAGATCTCCCGCCTCCTCGGCCCCCCCGGCGCCTCCTCCCGCGTCGCCTCCCTCATCATCCAATCCCTCGGAAGGGATCAGAGGTAAGCATGGAGGCCGCCGAGGAAGTACGCGACTCCGAGGGAGGTCACGAGGACGGCGAGGAGGGCGAAAAGGCAAAAGAGGTGGAAACGGCGGGGGGATCGGAAAAAGGAAAGATGACGGTGGTGGAGAGGAAGGGCGTAGAGCAAGAGCGCGACAAGCGCCCAGGTCTCTTTGGCGTCCCAGCCCCAGTAGCGTCCCCAGGAGAGGTCGGCCCAGGCCGCGCCGGTGAAGATGCCGGCAGAAAGGAGGAAGACGGCAGGGTAAAGAAGGGCGGTGACGCGGTGACGGAGAATAATAAGAAGGCGGGGGACGAGGAGGGCAACAAGGGAGAGGACGGCGATAACAAGCAGGAGAAGGTAGGAGACGATGATGAGGGAGACGTGGGCGGCGAGGAAGGGCGAGCGGAGGACAGGCGCGGAGACGGGCATAAAGGCGATGCAAAGCCAGGCGACAGCGAGAAGGGCGGCAAGGAGGAGGAGAAGGCGGCGGGAGACGCGGCGAGGGAGAAGAAGAAGGGTCGAGAGCAGGAGAAGGAGGTAGGCGAGGTGAGTGACGAGGGAGCCGGCGGCGTCCCGGGTGACGAGGAGCGCGACGCCCATCTCGTCGGGGTCGTAGTCGTGCTGGTAGAGGCGGTAGCCGCGGCTGGAGAGGGGGTTATTCATGGAGAGGTGGCGGGTCTCGCCGTCGATTTGCAGGAAAGTATGGTAATCGGCGGGAAGCCCCGTGTCGGGGTCGTACTCGACGTCGAAGAGCAGTAGCCTGGCGCGGAACGGGAGGGGGCGGGGGGGGCCGTCGTCATCGGGGAGGTAGTGGTGGAGGGTCTCTCCCTGTCGCAGGTGGAGGGAGCCGCGTTCGGCCGCGAGGAAGGTGACGAGCGCGCCGGCGAGGATGAGCAGCAAGGCGAGGTGGAAGATGAAGGCGACGGGACGGCGGTAGAGGGCGACGCGCAGGATGTAGGCGAGAGCGGAAAGGGCGAGAATGGCCCAGGCGGCGACAAACCAGGGGGCGGCGTATATCCACCGTTCGGCGGCCTCTCTCCCGGCGAAGCGCTCGAGGAGGGTTGCCGCCGCGAGGACGGGGAGCAGGGCGATCAGCGTCCCGAAGGCTATCTTGCGCGTGGTCATGTATTGCGGGGGAGACTACACGGCCTCGAGGAATTTGACGAGGGCCTCCCGGTCTTCCCGCGACATTTTACGGAATTTCTCCTTGCAGGGTTTCGCTTCTCCCCCGTGCCAGAGGATGGCCTCGGGGTAGTTACGGGCGCGGAGGTCGTGGAGCATGTCGGTATACCCGGAGGTGACCTGCATGAGTCCTCGTCCCCAGAGGGGGGTGGTGCGGCAGACGCGGGCGCGTCCGGGTTCGCGCATCTCGAGGTCGTGTCGAAGGAGGTCGGTATAGGGATAGATCTTTTGGGAGGAGAGGGCGGGGAGCGGGGCGTAATGGGAGCGGGTGGTCCATGAGGGGCGATGGCAGGCGGCGCATCCGGTTTCGAAGAAGAGGGCGCGTCCTCGTTGCACCCCGGGGTCGTCGAGGTTTCGGGCCGCGGGGACGGCGATGCCCCGGTGCCAGACCATGAAGGCCTCGTAGTCCCCGGCGGTCATCTCCGCCGGGAGGTTTCTGGACATGAGGTGGTCGTATATCTGCTCGCTGGTTTGCCCGAGGGATTGCTGGACGGTCGGGTCGTTGGCCATGAGGGAGGCGTAGTTGGCGGTGATGTAGTGGTAGGCGCGATCCGGGCGGGTGACGTTGGTGATGTTCCAGAGGGCGTTTGACCCGGGGCCGTTGTCGAGGGTTGCCCGGGTGCAGAGGTAGGTGAAGCGGCCGGGGTGTTTCCCGGGGTAATAGGGGTTGAATCCGGTCTCGTCGATGTCGTCGCCGATGACGCCGACGCAGTATCCTCGTTCCACCTCGGCGGCGTGTTGCGCGCGGAGGTCTTCGTCGGAGATGGCGTCGAGGAGGGCCACGCCGTACAGGCCGATGGTGGCCTCGATGCTGGCGGCATGGCGGCTCATGTCGAAGTCGGGGAAGAGGATGGCGGACTGGTCGATGGTGACCCGCGGGTAGATGAGGCTGTAGGAGGAGCCGTCCTCGTACTTGTTGCCGTACTCGTCGGTGTGTGGCAGCCACTGGAGGTGAACGCCCGCCTCGTCGACGGGGGCCTTGAAGGGGGGCACGGCGCTGGTCTGCGTCATGCCGGTGAAGTGGGAGGTAGCGAGGGGGAGGTTGGGGAGCGACGGGTCGTAGATCATGAGCAGGTAGCTGTTGCGGCTGTCGGCGGTGTCGAACTTGTCAACGCGCTTGCCTCTTCCGCCGTAGCTCGGGTGGCAGGCGATGCACGACTTGCGGATGTAGACCGGCCCCAGGCCGGAATAGCTCATGGACTTGTCCGAGACGAAGCTCTTTTCGGCGAGGCTTTCCCCGCGCGCGAACAGCCGGTTGAGTTCGGGGTCGTTGGCGATGACGTCCATGGGCTGCCGGTAGGCCCTGGAGGTGGCGTTAAAGACGGTGCCGTTGAGGCCCCCGGGATACCATTCTTCTCCCAGGGGCTTCGGGGCGGTCGGGGTCTCCTCCCCGCAGGCTGTCGCGAGGAGGAGGAAGGCGATGATCGCGCGGGCGTTCATGCGTTAGAGGATGTCGGGTAAGGCGTCAAACAGCTGCTGCAACTCGATACAGGCGTCGACGGCAGCCTCGACTTGTCGGGCGTTGATCTGATCGCGGACGACCTCGTAGAAGGACTTTCCTCCCGCGCCGATGGCGGCGATCTTGTCGAGGCAATCCTCGATCTTGGCCCTGATGCTGGCGTCGAGCGCGGGGTCGAGCTGGCTGACGCGCTTGCCGAGGGTGTGGGTCTGGCGGGTATTCGCGTCGACGCCGCCGAGGTAGGCGTTCTTGATGCTAAGGATGTTGTTGCGGTAGTCGTCGAGGGAGTGCCAGCTGTACCAGGACTCGACCTCCATGACGTTGTGTCCCGCGTAGGGGGCCTCGATCTTGGTGGCGCCCACCTCTCCGGCGATCTCGGAGGCGCCGGTGGCGATCTCGCCGAGGGCGTCGCTCCAGGAGGCATATCCGGTGGCGTTGACGAGCTTCTCGGCGAAGTTCTTGTAATAGGCGCTATTCTCGAGGTGGGCGACGACGTCGGGATTCTCGCGGAAGACGGCCCTCATCTCGGCCGGGACGTTCTCCTCGCCGACCCAGGCGACGTACGCCAGGACGCAGTCCCAGACGAGGGCGTCGGTGGCGGCGGTGAGGTAGTTGCGCTCGGCCTCGCTGAGGTCGGCGACGGGGCGCGACCGACCGTCGCGGTAGAGGAGGTACTCGGTGACGTGGAAGCCGATGACCTCCGGCTCTTTCTGCCACGCCTCCCTGCCTGTCAGCCCGGCTCCCGAGGCCAGCTCGGCCTGTATGTCCCCCAGCTCGAGGGGCCAGGAGTCGATGTGGCCGTCGATGTCCAGGGCGTTTTCCCCGACGGGGCCGAAGAGGAAGGCCTCGCTCAGCTCCCACCACACGCGGGCGTTCATCCAGGCGTCGGAGGCGGCCTGCATGGTGGCGTTGGAGGGGGATGTTTTGAGTGCCTCGTTGGCGACGCGCATCTCCAGGGCGGCCTCGGCGAGGGCGCGATAGGTGGGGATGACGGTGGCGTCGACGTAGGCGGTAAGGATTTGCTTGTAGAGGACGGCGTCCACCCCGATGAGGTCCTCGTTGTCGTTGTCCTTGCAGGCCGACAGGAGGAGGGCCAGGCAGGAGATCCAGTAAAAGATGTGTTTCATGAGGAATGATATTTAGTGTGTGAATAATCCGGCGTAGGCGATGCCGAGGGAGACCGTCGGCTCGTTGTTGTACGGGGAGCGAAGGAGTCGGGCGGCGTACTCGGCCTTGACGACGATGCTCTCCAGGGGGTAGTAGTTGACCCCGGCGCTGATGACGCGGCGGCTGCTCCAGGGCTTGGCAGCGAGGCCGGCGGCGACCTCGAGCATGGAGTCGTAGTAACCGTAATGGGCGTAGAGGTAGAGGCGATCCGCGCGGCGCGCGGCGAAGACATTGTAAGCGGCCTCGGCGTAGACCCCGGCGGCTGCCGAGGCGACGTCGGTGCGCGGCGACGGGCTGGCCGAGGGGAGACGCTTGTTGACGAGGGAGATCGCGTAGGCGTCGTCGAGGCGCCCGTAGATCGCGCAGGCGCGGGCCAGGAAGCGGGGGGTGTTGTACGCGACGTCGAAGGCGCCGATGGTGACGGCCCCGTCGAGGTCTTGCTGCTCGTATCGCTCCGACTTGAGGCTATTCCTGGCGCTATTGCCGCGGTAGCCGCTCAGGGCAAGGCGCAGGGCGGGGACGGGGCGATGCTCGACGCGGAAGGCGGTGGCGTAGGAGGTGGCGATGGTGAACTCGTAGGGGGACGCGGAGCCGCCCTTGATCCAGTTGGCGTTGCTGAAGCGCTCGGCGTCGAGGCCGGCGATGAACAGCACCTCGTAGTTCCACTGGCCGGCGCTCCCGCGGAGGCTGACGCCGGTCTCGTGCCAGGTGCAGGGGAGGATGGCGCTCTCCTCCTCGGGCCGCGCGACGGTGAGGTACTCGGTGGGCATGTGGTAGCGGTTGGTCAGGCCCACCGGCACCACGAGGTGTCCCGCCCGCAGGTTGAGGGCTTCCGACCAGCTTTTCTCGATCCAGAATTGCTCGATGGCGACCTCCCCGCCTTTCTCCACCTCGGTCTCGTACTCCCCGGTCTCCTCGTTCTCGATCTCGTACGCGCCGCCGTTGCCCCCGTGCTCGATCTCGATCTCGGTCGACGCGCGCCAGCCGCGGCCGAAGTCGTAGCTGGTGTAGACGACCACGCGGGGGATGTCGAATCGCCCGTGGGTCTTCTCCTTGTAGGCGGCGGGGTTGGTGTACCGGGCGACGTTGTCGCTGTAGAACATGCGCTGCATGACCGCCTCGCCGTAGCCGCCAAAGGTGAATCGACCGGCCTGTTGGGCGATCCCGGTCGCGCTCCCGGCGAGCAGGAAGACGAGCGAGAGCAGAAGTGGTGTGACGAATTGCCTCATGTGTGATTGTTTTTTTGAGATGACGAAGGTAGCGGCGCGCGACAGCCCCCGCAATCCCCATTCATGGGGATTGTATCCCAATCCTTTCCCCCACGCGTGGGGAGTCGAAAGTCCCCTCGCCCCCCGGCATGGCTTTGTTCGCGAACAAAAGCTTCCCCGAGGCCTAAAAGACGGTTTCGTACTGGTACGAAAGTCTCCTCGAGGCCTAAAAGACGGTTTCGTACTGGTACGAAAGTCTCCCCGAGGCCTAAAAGACGGTTTCGTACTAGTACGAAAGTCTCCCCGAGGCCTAAAAGACGCTTTCGTACTAGTACGAAAGCTTCACCGGGGCCTCGGGAAATGATTCATCCGATATACAATTCAAGTATTGATCATGAAAAAACACCAATACAGGGGGGGAATGAGAAAGGGGCGCCCGCGAGGGCGCCCCACACATAACAAACTACAGAAAAGGGGAGGCCGTCTGTCACAGATAGTCCCCCCAGAAACATAAAACAGAATTCTAAATCAATATATCTAATATGTACTCTAACGTTTCATTCACGACTCGCGGTACGTCGCGGGGGCGATCCCGACCGCAGGCTTACTTGTAAGCCTCGATTTTATTCCACTGCAATTCTTTCCACCTGGCAGCGGACCCCTCTGCAGGGAGAGTTGACGGGCGGGCGGGCCTTACACCCGCGCCAAGCTGGAGCGTCATGGCGCTCGTTGCTCCACCGAAAGTATCCCCCGCGAACGCGACCGTTCCCGCCGGCGAGTCGATCTTCAGCCTGAACCCGCTGCCGACGCCGGAGAACGCGCGGGCGCCGAATTGCCACGCGTTGGGGAGATCGGCCTCGTACAGGAGCGCGCAGCCGCGGAAGGCCCCGTCCCCGATGGTTGTCGCGAACGGGAAGGATACCCTGGACAGTGCCGTGCAGGTGTTGAACGCTTCTGCCTCGACGCCTGTCGCGAGCGGGACGTCGATGCTTTCTAACCAGGCGAGCGCGGAGAAGGCATTAGCGGGTATGACTCCATTGTACTGCGGGAGCAAGACGTTTACCACGGACTTGAGCACGTTGGATCGCGTGTACCTCACCTTCGACAGCAAGTTGCTGGTGAGGTCGCCGCTGTTCCCTTCCAGCACGAATGTTTTCACTTCGTTCGGGTTGATGGTACCATCTTTTCCAAGTTCCGGGATGTTGCCGACGGCGGTCGTCAGGTCGGATACTCCCGCGTAGAAGGTGGAGAAGAGGGTCAGGGTCGAGTGGTCTTTCGAGAAGCTGTATGTTCTCTTGTCCTCGAACGCGAGGGTAAGGGTATGCGAGGCGTTGTTCGTCGCGCCGGGCACGCCGGTGAAGAATGTCACGACGGTGGTCACCTTTCCCATGTAGGGCGAGTCGGGGGGGAGCGTCCGGGGCGCGAAGAGTATCGTTTCCGGCGCCGCGGGAGCGGGGGTAGTACGTTCCGCGTTTCGCGTCTCGTTGGGGAGGACGCTCGCGCTCCCGACGACGGAGTGATAGGCGTCGTCGACGGTGAAATACCACGGGGCGTTGGTCGAGAGCGTCACCGGTTGAGCGCCGGCCGCGAGGTTTATCTCCTTCGGGGTGATCTCGAGCGCGGGCGGCGTGCCCGATTGCACGATCTCGAAGGGGGGCGGGGCGGGGTACCGCGCGTTGTCCGACGCGACGTTGATGGTGGCCGCGCGCGGGAGGAAGGCGTTGGTGTTGTCGCCCAACTCGAATTGGTAGCGATACGGCGAGAGGGCGGGGGGATGGTACGACGGGTCGGTCTCGGAAGGCTCCAGGGTGATCCACGACGGGTCTGTCGATAGCTTCCAGGTGATCTCGGAGGTCGCTTCGAAGGTGAATTTCCCGCCCGCGGCCGGGTAAGGATTTTCGGGGGCGGCGAGGAATATCTCGCGCGCCAGTTGCTTGATGGTGATGACGCGGGTGATGGTTTGTCCGTTGGGGCCGTCGAGGGTGACGAAGAGGGTGCCGTTGAGGGTGGTTGTCCCCGCGTTCGGGGCGGGCTTCAGCTGGAGGGTGGTTGTTTGGGGGGTGATCCCGGAGAGACCGTACCCGTCGGCCCAGGCGATGCCCTTGCTGTCGAAAGACAACTTGTAGGCGACGCCGTCGGCGGCCGGACGGGGGGTGACGCTGATCTCCTGGGCGCGCGCGGGGGTACGGTAGAAGATCAACTCCAGCGGGTTTACCTCCAGGGTGAACTCGGGGTCGGGCGTCTGGCTGACGAGGACGGGCTTCTCGATGTTCCCGGCGACGATGAGGAAGGCGTCTTCCCTGTCGGCGGGGGGCAGGGCGGGGTTCACCCGTATGGTCAGGAGGCTGCGCGCGTTGGCGGCGGCGGGGGGGGAGATGCTCTCGACCTCGAGCCAGGCGGGGAGGTTCTTGACCGTCCAACCGTCGGGGAAGTCGGTCATGATCTCGATGCTCTTGGGCGCGCCCTCGGCGTAGAAGTCGAGGCGGCTCTTGTCGATGGAGAGGTGGTACTGGCCGGTGAAGGTAATATCGTTGAGATCGCTTTCGTTCCAGGGCGCGATGGTGGCGACCATGTTCAAGGGGGCGGAGCGGAAGGCCTGGTCGGGCGTTTCGTATCCCGGCCCGTTGACCTTTGTGATCCGGAAGGCGTAGAGGTGGTTGCGGAGGATGTCGCGACAGGCTCCCTGGTCGTCCTTGACGTCGAGACGGTAGTAGGAGGGGGCGGCCGCGGAGGCGTATACGCCGCCGATGACGATGCAGGTGGCGTCGAGGGGATCCCTCGCGGCGCTGGTCTCGAAGGTGTATATTTCCCGCTCGAAGGCGTGCTCGCTGCCGGCGGGGACGGTGTAGAGGAGGGGGCCGCGCAGCAGGAGGGGATTCCCGGCGGGGTCGTTGTCCTCCGGCATGGAGGCCTGCTTGTCGAGGGTGTTCCAGTGGCCGGGCAGGGGCGCGATTCTCCCGCGGGAGGCCCTGTTGTAGAGGTAAACCTCCTGGAGGGAGAAGGCCTGGCGGGCCTCGTCGGTGGCGATGATTACGTCGAACTTGGCAAGGGCGCGCGTGAAGGCGATGTTGGAGATGCCCGCGGTCTCGAGGTCGTTGTTTACTTGCATAACGCCCGTCTCCGCCCACATGGGGATCCCGGCTTGCCACCCGGCAGCCTGCTCCTGTATGATGCCGGCCAGGATGCTCTCCTTGCTTCCCCCGTCGAGGTGTGGAAGACGCTGGCTGATCGAGGCGGGAAGGTTGGCAAGGAGGACAAAACGGTAGTCTTCCTCGCTCTTCTGCAACTTGACAATAAACTTCTTCGCGCTGCCGTCGCCCTTGTTGTCGGAGATGCCGGTGGCGACGGAGTGGTAGTCGAAGGTCTCTGTTTTCCCGCCGTCGGCGACCTTGAAGGCGAGGAGGTCGACGCGCGAGACGGTGTTCTCGGCGAGAGCGTCCATGGCCCGCGTGGCGCCGGGGGCTTGCTGCCCGGGCACGCCGGTGATGAAGGTCACGAGGAGGTTGTCCGGGGCGCGGGTATCGGGGGCGTTCGCCGGGTCGACGTCTTTCACGCAGGCGGTCGCCAGGATGGAGAGCGCGAGCAGGAGGTATTTTTTTGTCTGTGTCATACGCGTCTATGTTATAAGATTTGCACTTCGTCGGTTTCTATTCTCCAGCCGTTGACGGAAATGGAGATGGTGGCGTCGGCGCGGACGCTCAGGAGGACGTCAAACCGGCGGGTCGCGCGGAAATCGACGTTGGCGTTCGCTTGCAGGATGAGGTCGACGAGGTTATCGCGGGAAAAGAGTATCTCCCCGGTGGTCTCGTTGGTGAAGGTCAAGGCCGGAGTCCTGTCGCGGTCCAGGCGCAAGACGGTCATGGTGGCGGTCAAGGGCGAGTTGCCGGTGAAGCGCGCGGAGGCGATGTGGCGGAAGGGGGGCGTCTCCCGGTAGTCGTTCGCGAAGGAATACGCGCCGTTGTTGTCCGTCACGGTGAAGCTGTAGGCGTCGCCGTTTGCCGCGAGACCCTCGACTTTGAAGTTGAGCCTGCATATATTATCCTCGAGGGGAATGACGAGGCGGTTCCCCTCGAACGATTCCGCGCGACTCTCGCCGAAATAAAGGTGCGGCAAGTCGACGTCGCGCAGGGCGCGGTCGGCAGGCAGGACAAGCGACGCGCTCATCTCGTCGCGCGACGGGCGGGGGACGTTGGCGATGTAGCGGGCGCCCAGGTTGGCCCACGCGACGTAGGCGCCGGCGGACAGGCTGTCGATCTCCATGTAGTAGTTTTTACTCATCACGACGCGCTCGTCCACCCAATGGCCGACGACCTTCCCGTCCTTGTCAAAGGCGTAGAGGTCGATCCTGTCGACGGTATCTTCCACTCTCGCGTCGTCGAAGGAGGCCTCCAGCGCGAAGTCGAAGTATACCCGCGACGCGCGAGGACAGCGGTCGAAGTTCTCTCGCAGGCAGGAGTGACCTGCAAGAACGACGGCGCTGGTGATGACTATCCGGGTGAAAAAACGGGTGATGCGGTTCATGATTCTTTTATGTCTGGTGATTTTTTCGGAATGGCCCGGCAGGAGGGAGTCCTGCCGGGGGGGTGTTCTTTAGAGTAACTCGTAGTCTTTCTCGACGGCGTCCCAGGCCGCGATCTCCGCGTCAAAGGAGATGTCTGTCGGGGTAGCCAGGGGCTTGCCGGGGGCGCTGGGAGCCGGCGAGGGTTGCCCGGGAGGAAGAAGGCTCTTGATGTTGAGCATGTAGAACTTGTTCCTGATCGTGCTGTAGTTGTCGTCCGGGTTCAGGTAGGCGCTGTAGTAGCAGACGCCTTTCGTGTACGGACCAGTCACGGAACCACCATTACTTAGCGCGAAGGCGTTAGCAGGAGACTCCGTTTTGAAATAGAAGACATTTCCATTAGCGTCTTTTACTGTCCAAAAAGTAACAGGCGTGTACAAATTGCTGTTAGTCTCCGTCGTTCCGTTGTTGTAGAAGTATTTGGGAACGAACGTCACCTCGATAGAAGCGTAGGTGCTGTTGGCCTCCGCGGGATTCTCCGACGTGTTTTCGCCCGCGTACTTCACGTTCCAGGAGGAGGCGCTCGACGTTCCATCGTTGAGGGCAACATAAACATCGTCATTCTCGAAATCACTCGACGAGTAAGTGGCCCAGTTGGGATCCTTCACCACGTCGAGTTCCTTCAACTGGAGGGGGAATA
>JAIROI010000100.1 GCA_031257615.1 Odoribacteraceae bacterium | reverse complement strand
AGGCAGCCGCAGGCAAAGATGAGGCAGCTACGCAGCCAATCCTAACGTATCCGTTTCGTTATACAGTAGCCTTAGGCTACTGCCTACAAAGATTGGGCAGCTACGCAGCCCTTCAAAGGTTTTTTTTTGTGCAGCACCCACGGGGTGCTGCTTGCGCGGGGTGTGTTTTTGTGTGTTACTATGGATGGGCTACCTGCGCGGAATGTGTTTTTGTGTATTGCTATGGGTGGACTACCTGCGCGGGTTGTGTTTTTGTGTATTTTGTTTAGCGGATTCTTTTTTATGCGGCAGCCTTAGGCAGCCGCAGATAAAGATGAGGCAGCTACGCAGCCAATTCTAACGTATCCGTTTCGTTATACAGTAGCCTTAGGCTACTGCCTACAAAGATTGGGCTGCTATGCAGCCCTTCAAAGGATTTTTTTTGTTCAGCACCCCACGGGTGCTGCTTGCGCGGAGTGTGTTTTTGTGTATTGCTATGGGGGGATTACCTACGCGGGGTGTATTTTTGTGTATTTTGTTTGCGGATTCTTTTTTATGCGGCAGCCTTAGGCATCCGCAGATAAAGATGAGGCAGCTACGCAGCCAATCCTAAGGTGGGCACCGTACTGTACAGTAGCCTTAGGCTACTGCCTACAAAGATTGGGCAGCTACGCAGCCCTTCAAAGGTTTTTTTTTGTGCAGCACCCACGGGGTGCTGCTTGTGCGGAGTGTGTTTTTGTGTGTTACTATGGATGGGCTGCTTGTGCGGGGTGTGTTTTTGTATATCGCTATGAAAAGGCTACTTGCGGTGGGTGTGTTTTTATATGTCGTCCATGCGGGACTGTCTGTTTTTTGCAACGTATACCTTATATACATGCGCGAGGTGGGAAAAAGAGAGGGCGCGCCGGGTGGCGCGCCCTCGGGAGTGGACGATGGATGGGTGTTACTCGTCGTGATCGTCGTCGTCGTCGTGGTGTTCTTCGCCCTCGTGGGAGAGTTCGATGTCGCGCGAGAGGATGGCCTCGTTGCCGGCGGCGTCGGTGCAGTAGACCACCAGGTGGTAGTGGCCCGGAGTGGCATTCTCGGGGACGAATATGTCGTGGTGGTGGATGTGGGCGTTTTTGCCCGCGACGTCCCATGACCGGTTGAAGGTGAAGGGGACAGTCGCGTCGTCGTCTGCCCTGGAGAGGGCGTGGGTGTGGCCGTCGAAGTTGCTGTGGACGTCAACTTTGTAGGACTTGAGCATTTCGTTGTCGGACAGATCCATTTCGAAATGCACGCTGTCCCCAATCTGGAGGACGGCGTCGTCTTCGGGTTCGATCAGGTTGATGACCGGCTTCACGTTGTCACTGTCGTCGTCGCACGAAGCGAATCCGAACGAGAGGGCTGCCAGGAGGCAGAGGGATGAAAGGTAAATTGTCTTCATGTTGTTTTGTTGTTTAATTGATTTTGTTGTTAAACGGAACTTTTATAATGAGTCGGAAGTCGCGTCCCGGTTCCGGGATTTCGATTTTCCGGTAGAAGCTGAGGTGGTTGTAGTAGCGCGCGTTGAGGGCGTTTTCGATGGCGATGGCGATTTCGATCCGGGCGTTACCGAGTGGGATTTCCGCTGTCGCGCCGGCGTTCAGGAGGCTGGCGGCTGGTGTGGGGTCTTCGTTTTTGGCGACCTGTCGCTGGGCGGCGATGTATTGCCACTCGACGTTGCAACGAATGCTTGCAGCGCTCCATGAGAGGATGTTGCGCGCGGTGAACGGCGGGGAGAAGGCCAGCGGGGAGCGTTCGTCGCGGTTGTAACCCCGGACGCGTTCCCCGGCGAGTCGGTACGCGAAACCGCGCGGGAGGGCGACGTCGAGGGAGAGTTCGCCTCCGGCAAGGAGCGCGCGGGCGCCGGTGTAGCGGTATTCCTGTCCGGCATGGGGGAGTGGCGACCAGACGCCGGTGGGGCGGAGGTATATGTAGTTGTCGAGGAGCGCGATGAATGGCGAGGCGGAGAGCGCGAGGGGTCCGGCGCGGTGCATGTAGGAGAGGTCGAGCTGCCAGCCGCGTTCGGGGAGCAGGTCGTCGTCGCCGCGCTCGTGGCGGAAGGTGCCGTGGTGGACGCCGTTTGCTGCCAGCTCGTTGGCGCCGGGCAACCGGAAGCCGCGGCCTATGTTTGCCTTGAGGAGACGGCGGTCGTCGACCTGCCAGACGACGCCCAACGAGAGGGAGACGTCTCCGAAGAGGCGGTCTACTGCCCGCGCGCGCCAGCGGTAGTCGGCAATCTCCGCGTCGGAGTAGCCCTGTTCGCGGAGGTAGGCCTCCAGGTGGGGATCGGCATAGGGGGATACGCGGACGCGGCCGCGATCGTAGCGCGCGCCCCCGCTGACGGAGAGGCGGTCGTTGGGACGGTAGGCGACGAGACCGAAGACTCCGGTAGCGAGGCGGTTGTACTCTGGGAGGAGGAAGGAGTAGCCGGCGACGCGGTTGTGCTGGAACTGTATGTCCCAGCCGATGGCCTGTTCCCAGGGGGTATCGTTTTGTCGTTTAAGGCCGAGCGATGAGCTGTAGGTGTCCAGGAAGAATGCAAGCTCGAGATCGGGGTCGCTGTCTGGGGGCTGCTGGCTGCCGTAATGGGTGTGAAACCGGCTGCGCTCTTCCCGGTGGTTGTGCTGGTAGCCGAGATCCCAGTGGAGGGCGAACGGGCCGGCGGCGTATTGCTGGCGCGATGTGATTTTCAGGTGATTGACGAGGCTGAACGGGAGCGCGACGTCGCGGGAATTGCCGTCGTCGAGTAGCCGGGCAGGATCGGGGACGCCGTGCGCCCCGGGGAAGAAGCCGGTTTTCTGTCGGGCGTTGCTGGCGGCGTACACGGCGCGGTAGGGACCGGCGCGGTATTCGAGACGGGCCGATACGTCGCGCTCGATACCGGCGGTGTTCTTTAACGCGCGGTTGATGATGGGCACGCGGCGGGAGAGGTATAGTATGGTGTCCGCGGGAACGCGCAGGTCGGCAAAGCGCTGTTCGGTGTATCGGAGTTTAGCGTACCACGCGTTTTGCTTGAGTCCCAGCATGACGGAGGTACCGACGGCTCCGTTAACGACTCGTCCCAGCGCGACGACTTCCCCGAAGAGTCCGTCCCGCGGGCGCGGCAGGTGGACGATCTCAATGACGCCGCCGAGCGCGTCGCTACCGCGGAGGAGGGAGGCCGGCCCCTTGTGTACAATGACGCGCTCGACGTTGAAGGCGTCCAGCTCGAGTCCGTGGTCGGCTCCCCATTGCTGTCCTTCTTGCTTCACACCGTTTTCCATGACGGCCACGCGGTTGAAGCCCATACCGCGGATGACGGGCTTGGCGAACCCGGATCCGATGTGCATGGCGCGTACTCCCGGCAGGCGTTCGAGGGCTTGCACGAGGTTTCCCGTGAAGTGTTCCCTTGAAAATTCCTTGCCGGTGACCTCGACGGGGAGCGCCGAGGCTCGTCTGACGGCTTCCGGATGGTAGCCTCCCGCGACGATGACTTCCTTCAGGCGGATGTTCTGGGTGGAGTCGCGCTCCGCGGCGCGCGCGGCGGGCGTTTCCAGCAGTAACATGCACGCCATTGGAATGAAACCAATGTGCATATTAGTTGTTTTAGGATGTGGACAGCGCGCGCGAAGCGACAGGGGCGCGCGCGCGATAATAAGTAAGGAGTGGGGTTACGCGGACGGCGGTGCGCGCGCGGGAAGAATGAAGGGGACGGCGGCGCGAAGTGGCGCGCAATAGTCCGGGGGCCGGGCGGTCTCGAAGGACGCGAGGATGACTTCCTCGATACTCTCGGCGGCGGTGAACGAGGCAAATACGAAATGACAGATGGGGCAGTCGGCGCAGTCGCGGTGGGAGTCGCCTTGCTCCTGTACGTCGGCGACGTGGCACGCGTGGGCGCTTTTGATGACAAATGGCAAGGCGAACACGGCCAGGAGCAGCCATGCAGCGATGATTCTATGTGAAATAGCTTTTCTCATTTGCCTTGCATGAAGAACGGGACGAAGGTAATGAAACTTTCGGGGAACCTACACTTCGTCCCGTTTTTTTTCGCGGCGCGGCGGTGGTCTACCAGGCGGAACTGTTGATCGCGCCGTCGAGGTAGTTGATACGGGTGGTCATGTATGCCTTCATTTTCGCGATTTCGGAGGCATAATTGATGGAGGAATAGTGCATGTTCCAGCGGATTTTGTTCTGCGCTGCCGAGCGGGCGAGTTTGTTGCCCATTTCCCCGATAAAGTCCGCGATGGTCGAGAAGTGCGGTTTCATTTCGTTCCAACGGGCCTTGTAGGCCTCGCGAAATCGCGGGTCGCGGAAGAAAAGCGCGAAGAAGATATTGCCTGCCCGCGGGTCGCCGCGGAAGTTGGTGGAGGCGTTGAAGAGGAAACGGGTGGTTTTGTTGTCCACGAAGTAGGTGAAACCGCTTTCTGCATAGCCAAATGCCCAGTCGAAGTCCCAGAGTGGGCCGAAGGACCAGGGGTCGCCGGCGTCCTTGTACATGTAGGTACTCTTGGGATGCTGGAGTTCCTGGTTCCCGACGATCTCGTTGATGATAAGAAAGTCGACGGTGGAGGTCATGTTGATGAGATCCCGGTAGCGATCGTCGGGTCTGTCGAGCTGCAGGTTGTTGGTCAGGCGGCTCACCAGCAATTCGACGTCCGCGCGGATCGCGGGAAGGGCGTTGGCGCCCGCGTCGTCTTCCGGCGACTGGATGTTCACGGGGAGTCGCGTGTTTTCGGCGCCCCCGGGGAGCATGTTCACCTTGAACTTGTTGTCTTCGTCGTAATAGGAGTCGAGTTCCAGGAGATAGCCCGCGTCCTCGTCGATATTCACGCGGTATTCATTCACTTGCACTTGCTCTGTGAAGAGATAGCTGCCCGCGTATTCGTCGTTGATGAACAACTCGACGTGGTTGACGCTGTTCACAAATGGCTTGTCGCCTTGCCTCTGCGCGGCGAAGCGTCGCCCTAACTCGAAGGCGACGGAATTGGCAAGTAGCGTCGGGTCGAGGTAGTTGGCGAGCAACACCCAGCTCTTGGCCTTGCCCAGGGAGAAGAAGTCTTCCTTCTTGTCGAACTTCAGTCGGTAGGGTTTCTTGTCGTAGTTCATGGTGGTATTGCCCCGCAAGCGTATCCCGTCGCCTGTCAGGGCGATTTTCTTGTCGTTGTTCGGGTCGGCGGGGTCGGCGACGGCGAGCGTACAATGGACGTAGTCGGTCTTGTTGGTGATCGCGACGCCCCTCGTGTCGACGTAGAACACCGGCAGTCCGGTTGTCTGTGGCGAGGCGAATGTCTCGAGCGCGTATACCGTGGTGTCGCCCTCCTTGCTGATCAGGGAGTAGGCGAAGTCCCGGCGGAAATCGTTGGGCGTGACCCCGCTTGTTTGCGCGACGCCGTTGACTTGCACCTCCGCGACGCTGCTGCTGACCGCGAACTCCGCGATGGCCGAGTCGACGTCATTGACGCGGCGCTGGTTGGAGGGCGCGACGAGCGCGACGCGTTTGCCCTCTTGATCGATGCCGCCGCGGAGGACGAGACGCTGGCCGCCCTGGTGGACGGTGATCTGGTAACTTGTGATTTCCGGTTTGACGGGCGCGCGATTGCCGTCGTCGGGATCGACGGTCGGCGTTTTCTCGGGCGCGCATGCCAAGAGGCAGCAGGCGCACAGTAGTACAACGTGGTTTCTTTTCATGATAAACTTAGTTAAGGCGTGATACAATCGCGGGATTCATACCGGCAGCTGATGCTGTTGCAGGAACGCGATCGCCCGCTCGATGTCCCTGTACATGACTCTATCCTCGCTATTGAACGGTACCTCGTCCCGGAAGGCTTCCAGGAATCTTTCCAGCCGCGGCGAGGTGCGCGACGGGCGTTGGAGGTCGATGGCTTGCGCGGCGTTCATCAGTTCGATCGCCAGCACGCGCTCCGCGTTCTCGATCACCTTGACGCACTTCGTGGCGGCGTTTCCTCCCATACTCACGTGATCCTCTTGCTCGTTCGACGAGGGGATGGAGTCCACGGAGCATGGCGCGCACAACTGTTTATTCTGGCTCACGATCGCGGCGGCGGCGTACTGCGGGATCATAAAGCCGGAATTGAGACCGGAGTTCGCGACGAGGAACTCCGGTGTTTTGCGTTGTCCCGAAATCAGGCGGTACGTGCGTCTTTCGGAGATGCTTCCCAGTTCCGCGGCGGCGATGCTCAGGAAATCGAGCGCCAGCGCCAGCGGTTGCCCGTGGAAGTTGCCTCCTGAGAGGATCATCTCCTCGTCGACAAATATCGTGGGATTGTCTGTCACCGAATTGATTTCCCGTTCCACCACCGCGGCGACGTAGTCCACGGCGTCGCGCGTTGCCCCGTGCACCTGTGGGATACAGCGGAACGAGTAGGGGTCTTGCACGTGCACCTTCTCGGCGCGCTGGAAGCCGGATCCTTCCAGCAGTTCCATCACGCGGCGCGCCACTGTCGCCTGTCCCGGGTGCGGTCGCGCGGCGTGGAGCTGCGGCAGGAAGGGTTCCAGTCTCCCGTCGTACGCGTCCAGCGACAGCGCCCCGACGACGTCGGCCAGCTCCACCAGCCGGAAGCACTTCAGCAGCGCGAACGCGGCGTGGGCGCTCATGAACTGCGTGCCGTTCAGCAGCGCCAGTCCTTCCTTGGCTTCCAGCGCGAGCGGCGTCCAGCCCATTTGGGCGGCCACTTCCGCTGCCGGTCGCGTCTGTCCCTCGAAGGTCACTTCCCCCTCGCCAATCAGCGGGAGGAAGAGATTGGCCAGCGGCGACAGGTCGCCCGACGCGCCCAACGACCCCAACTCGCGCACCACCGGCAGCACACCTTTATTATACATGTCCAGGATGCGTTCCACCGTTCCCGTCTGCACGCCCGACTTGCCCAGCGACAGGGCGTGCGCTTTGAGGATCAACATCAGTCGAGTGATCTCCGCCCGCACCGGCGCTCCCAAACTGCACGCGTGCGACATCACCAGGTTCGCTTGCAGCCTGCTCAAGTCCTCTGCCGAGATCGTCACCTTGCACAGCGACCCGAACCCCGTCGTGATCCCGTACAGTGGTCGTTCCGCGTTGGCGATCACCCGGTCCAGGTACTCCTTGCAGCGCCCCACCAGTTGCCTGCTCTCCCCCGAGAGCGCGACGGTTTGTCCTTCGCGCGACAACTCGCGCAACGCGTCGAAAGTCAGCGGGGCCGGTGAAATATAGTGTACCACGGGCGCGTCAACTATTCATGAATTCATCCGCGGGCATTTCCCGTTGCTCGCCGGTGGCCATCGTCTTCACGACTACCGTCCCGTTCGTCATTTCCCGCTCGCCCAGCATCACCACGAACGGTATCCCCTTCTTGTCGGCGTACGCCATCTGTTTCTTGATCTTGACGGCGTCCGGGTACATCTCCGCGTTGCATCCCTTCTCCCTCAGTTGCCTCACCAGCGACATGCACGCCCGCGTTTCCTTCGCCCCGAAGTTCGCGAAGAGGAAACGCGTGGCGGTAATCGACTCGCGGGGGAACAGTTGCAGGCGTTCCATCACGTCAAAAATCCGGTCAGCGCCAAACGATATGCCCACCCCGGAGACGCCCGGCATCCCGAAGATCCCCGTCAGGTCGTCGTACCTCCCGCCGCCGGTGACGCTCCCGATCTCCGCGTCTAACGCCTTCACCTCGAAGATCGCCCCGGTGTAATAGCTCAGTCCTCGCGCCAGCGTCGGCTCCACCTTCACCTCCATCCCCGTCGCGCCCGCCAGATCCATCACCTCCTCCAGCTCCGCGATCCCCTTCATCCCCGTCTCGCTCTCTTGCAGCGCCTTTCCCAGCGTGTACAACACCGTCCTGTTGTCCCCCGGCACCCCCAGGAACGCGTCGATCCGCTCGGCGGCGGCCCTCGAGACGCCCCTTTCGCGCAGTTCCTCGCCCACCTTTTCCCTCCCGATCTTCTCTAATTTATCTATTGCCGCGGTCATCTCCGTCAGCTTTCCCGGGCAACCGGCGACCTCGGCGATGCCGGCGAGAATTTTCCGGTTGTTGATCAGCAGGCGCGTACGTATGCCCAACTTCTCGAACACGTCGTCCATGATCTGCACCAGCTCGGCCTCGTTCATCAGCGAGTCGCTCCCGATCACGTCCACGTCACACTGGTAAAACTCCCGGTACCGTCCCTTCTGCGGCCTGTCGGCCCGCCACACCGGCTGCACCTGGTAGCGCTTGAAGGGAAAGGCGATCTCGTCCCGGTGTTGCACGACAAACCGCGCGAAAGGCACCGTCAGGTCGTACCGCAGCCCTTTCTCGCACGCCACCCTCGCGATCCCCCCCAGGTCTCTCCCGGCCAACATCTCGTCCGTCGCGCCCTCGAGAAAATCCCCCGAGTTCAACACCTTAAAGAGCAACCGGTCGCCCTCGTCGCCATACTTTCCCGTCAGCGTCGTCAGGAGTTCCATCGCCGGCGTCTCCAGCGGCATGTACCCGTACCGTTGAAACACCGTTTTGATGGTCGAGAAAATGTACTCGCGCTTGGCCATCGCGTCCGGCCCGTGATCGCGCGTCCCCTTGGGAATGGAAGGAATTTGACTCATGGTATACCTTATTTATATGTTCACCCCGCGAAGGTAACTTATTTCGCCGACTTCCCGCCCCCGCCGCGGGGGAGTTTCGCGCTTAAATTCTCGCCGTTACGCGCGCGTTCCGGGCCGCCGGAAATTTAATTCTCATTAGTTACATCGCATAGCAAGGCCGCCGGGAAATCGATTCTTACCCGTTACACGATGTAACAAGGCCGCCGGGAAATCGATTCTTACCCGTTACACGATGTAACAAGGCCGCCGGAAATTTAATCCTTAGTAGTTACATCATGTAACTACCCTACCCTGTTTCGCAGGCCGAAAAGTTACATCGTGTAAATTTTCGGCCTGCGAAACAGGGTGCGGTAGTTATACGATGTAACTTTTCGGCCTGCGAAACAAG
>JAIROI010000097.1 GCA_031257615.1 Odoribacteraceae bacterium | reverse complement strand
GGGGGAGGGGGCGGTCGCGACCGTGTCGAGCTGCAGTAGAAGAATGGAGTGTTCGCGGAGGCTCTCGTGGTACTCGCGGGGGTCGAGGCGCGAGAAGGAGGGGTATCCGCCGACGCGATGTCCGCCGGAGGTGAATTTCTCGTAGACGGCGTTCACGACCTTCTCCGGGAGGCGGTCCAGCGCGCGGACGTTTTCCCGCGCGACCTCGTTGTAGAATTGCAGCAGGAGGGCGTCGAAGCGGAAGTCGCCGGTCTCCATGACCGACGTTTCCTTCTCGAAGCGAAGGCGGAGGGAGTCGGCGAAGGGGAGGGGGACGAGGGGAAGGTCGTCGGGCACGGGGGGTATTTCCGGCGGCGCGTCGAGGGGGATTACTTCCTCGTGGTAGATCACCCGGAAGGCCTTTTGCGCGGTGAGCGTTTCGTGGTCGACGCCGAAGTGCTCGTCGTTGCCGACGTAGAATTGCAGGATGCCGCGGTCGGGGAATCCCTCCAGGGGCGGCGTCTCGGCGAGGTTGAGCTGGGCGAGGAAGCGCAGGGGGATGGTCTCCCGGCCCTCGCCGCGTTCGAGGGGGTAGGGGAATCCGGGGGGGAGGTAGGGGACGCCCCCGAGCTTGCTGTCGGCGAGGG
Organism: Odoribacteraceae bacterium; assembly: GCA_031257615.1. Classification (GTDB taxonomy): domain Bacteria; phylum Bacteroidota; class Bacteroidia; order Bacteroidales; family Marinifilaceae; genus JAIRKS01. Next base: position 40,796 of record JAIROI010000097.1, on the reverse strand, counting down.
CGCAGGGTTCGCTGGTGGGGATCAGGCGGACGGACTCCGCGGCGGCGCGTTCCTTGAAGAGGGCGATGACGCGGTCGGCGACGCTTTCTTCTTGCCGGGGCGGGCGGCTCTTGAATGGATTAAATAGTCCCATGTGATTCTTTTTAACAAACGACGCGAAGGTAGGGAAAAAGTTGGATCAGGCGGGGTCGACCGGCGTCGCGGTGACCAGGAGCGCGCGGCGGGTCGCGGGGGTGATCTTGTAGCGGTCGTCGAGGCGGTGGCCGACGACCCAGATGACGTCGCGTCCGGAGAGGAGCAGGAGGCACTCTTGTTTTTGTCGGGCGGTGAACTTCTGGTCGACGAAGAAGTCGCTCAGTTTTTTGCTGTTCCATTTCATGCCGAGTGGGCAGAAGCGGTCGCCCTCTTGCCAGTGTCGCGCGGTGAGCGGGTAGGCGATCTTGTCGAGGTTGAAGGCGGCGGCGCGGCTGTCCCTGGGGATCTCGAAGCGATCGTCGACGTCTCTCTCCTCGAGGCGGAAGACGAGTTGCTCGACGCGGTGTTCTCCGGGGCTGTCGATGGAGACGGGGGGCTGTTCCCGGTTGTTTTCCTTGAAGAGTCGCCATTGGAGGCGTTCTTTCGCGAGGGTGAAGTCGCCGGCTCGGAACAGCTTTCCGGGGATGGCGTCGCGGCTGTCGAGGATGCTTTTCACTTGAGCCGCGTTGAAGCCGAGGGGGTGCAGTATTTCGAATAGGAGGGTGGCGGGGGCGGGCGAGGCCGCGAGTTCGGGGACGCTGATCAGGAGGTCGTCGCCGTCGCGGGCGGTGACTTGCTGCTTGAGGAGTTCGACGCCGCGGAGGTAGATGCTCTCGACCTCGTTCATGACGCGGCATGTCTGTCGGGTGACGCGGAGCAGGGCCGGGTTGATTTCCTTGAGGACGGGGATGACGCGGTGTCGTATTTTGTTGCGGGCGTATTCGAGGGAGGCGTTCGAGGAGTCGACGCGGAAGCCGATCTGCCGTGCCTCGATGTAGGCGATGATTTCCTCGCGCGATCGTTCGAGGAGGGGTCGCAGCACGCGTCCGTTGACGGGGAGCATTCCGGTGAGTCCTCGGATGCCGGCGCCGCGGCAGAGGTTGAGGAGGAGGGTTTCGATCTGATCGTCGGCGTGGTGTCCGAGGACGATGTAGTCCATGTGCAGTCGCTGGCGGGTCTCCTCGAACCATTCCCGTCGGAGTTCCCTGGCGGCCATTTCCACGCTTATGCCCTTTTGTTTGGCGACGGCGCGGGTGTTAAAATGCTTCGCGGAGTGTCGGACGCCGTAGGTGTTGCAGAATCGTTTGACGAACTGCTCGTCCATGTCCGACTCCCTCCCTCGGAGGTTGAAATTGCAGTGGAGGGCGAGGATGTCCGCGTTCAGGTACTTGAACGCGTGCAGCAAGGCGATGGAGTCCGGTCCGCCGCTCACGGCGATGATGAACCGGGCGGCGGGGTCAATGCCGTGGTTGTTGAAGAAAGTCTTTATGGCGTCGATCATGACGGGTATGTTTTGGTTTCAAATGTAATCAAATAAACGTCGCGCGCGCGTTTGTTCTCTTGAAAAAGATTGTGTATGTCGGCGCGGCAGGATATATTCGCGAATCAATTCATAAATAAGAAGAAAGATGACAAGATACAAGGAGTTTCCAACGATAGAGGCGGAGGCGGTATGCTGAGTCGCCGGCGGGTGGAGGGGTTTATTCCCTACATTTATGACTATTGCGACCAGCGTTGTTCGCGTTGCTCGCTTTCGTCTCGTTGCCTGAGCTACGTTGTTCTCGATCGCCTGGGGAAGCAGCAGAAGGACGAGGTGGACGAGGCGTACGCGCTGATGGAGGAGGGTATGATCCGGGAGATTGCCCGGGAACGCGGGTTGGCGACGGACGCCCTCGAGGGCAAGGATCCGCTGGAGGGCCTGCGGGGCGAGCTGGAGCGCGCGGAGGGGCACCGGGACGAGACGGCGCTGGCGGCGGTGAAGGACGAGGACGCGTATGCCTGCTACTGCATCTACGAGCGGCTGATCGACCACGAGCAGGTGGGGATCTATAACCTGGTGGACGCGCTCGAGAACGAGGAAGGGGGGCTGAGGCGCGTGCGGAAGCTGGAGGCGCAGCTGGACGTGGTGAACTGGAACATGGGGGTGATGCTCTCCAAGCTGAAGCGCGCGTATTACGCGGGCTCTCTCTACCGGCTTTTCACGAAGGTGCTCGGGCGCGCGGGGGCGGACGCGAACGGGTCGGCGAAGGTGGCGCTGCTGGCGATGGAGGCTTCCGCGAAGGCGTGGGAGGCCTTCGCGGAGGAGTTGCCGGAGGCGGGCAAGGTGTGCCGGTGGATGACGTCGACCCTCGACCAGCTGCGCCTGGAGGTGACCAAGAGCTTTCCGAACGCGCCGCGGTTCAAGAGACCCGGCTTCGACGACCGGCCGGAATACAGGCGGCCGCGACCGGCAACGGGACGATGGTGACAAACGGGCGATACATATATAAGGTATGAATTTCTTTCAAGGGATCGGCGCAGGCGTCGGCGCGTACCGGCGGGCGCTGTCGCTGCTTTTCAGCAGGGACTTCTGGTGGTTCATGCTTTTCCCGGTCATCGCGGGCTGCCTGCTTTTCTGGGGCGGGCAGCAGGCGGTCGACCGGTGGGCCGGGGGTCTGCAGGAGGCGATCGAGGCGCGGGTGGCCGCCTGGATGCTGCCGGGATGGGTCAGCTTCGCGGTAGACCTTTTCGTGCGGTGGGGGTTGCGGCTGCTTTACTACTTTTCGTTTTTCCTCTGGGGGGGCTACGCGGTGATGGCGGTCATGTCGCCGGTCTTCTCGCGGCTTTCCGAGCGGGTCGAGGCGCGTCTTTCGGGTCGTCGCTATCCCTTTCGCTGGCGACGGTTCCTGTGGGAGGCGGGCCGGGGCGCGCTCCTGGCTGTCGGGAGCATGTTGCTGCAGACGCTGGTGTTGCTCCTGCTCTTCTTCTGCTCGTTCATCCCGATCGCGGGGCTGTTCGCGCCCCTCGCGGGCTTCCTGGCCACCTCCTACTTCTACGGCTTTGCCTTTATGGACTACGCCGTGGAGCGCAAACGGCTGACGGTGGGGCAGGGGATCGGCTTTATCCACCGTCATGCCGGCGTCGCGACGGGCGTGGGCGGCGTCTTCGCGGCCTCGCTGCTGTTGCCCGTTTGGCCGCTGATCACCTGCTCGTTTGTCTCCCTGCTGGCGGTCATCGCGGCGGCGGTAGCGATCGACGGGCGCGAGTGACCGTTATTTCCGTTATCTTTGCCCGGTATCTTGAAATCAATAAACATGAAGACGATAAAATCATTTCTACTGCTGCTGGCGCTCCTCGCGCTCCTCGCGTGCCCGTTGCTCGTCGCGGCGGGGGAGTCCCCGGCGATCGTTTACAAGGTGGACATTAAGGAGGAGATCGGCCCCTCGTCGTGGCGGCTGGCCCGGCGTTCCTTTGCCCGGGCGCTGGAGGAGGGGGCGCGGTACATCGTGATCCACCTCAACACGTACGGGGGTACGGTCATACACGCCGACTCCCTGCGCAGCATGATCCTGCGCTGCCCGGTGCCGGTGTGGGTCTTTGTCGATAACAACGCGGCGTCGGCCGGGGCGCTGATCTCCATTGCCTGCGACCGCATCTACATGAGCGAGGGCGCTAACATCGGGGCCGCCACCGTCGTCGACGCTACCGGCGAGAAACAACCCGACAAGATGCAGTCGTACATGCGCTCCATGATGCGCTCCACGGCGCAGGCCAAGGGGATGGATACCCTCGCGATCAAAGGCGAGCAGCGCCTGGTCTGGCGGCGCGACCCGGCCATCGCCGAGGCAATGGTCGACGAGGAGGTGGAGGTCGCCGGCGTCTCCGAACGGGGAAAGGTGCTTACCTTCACCGCCCGCGAGGCCCTGAAACACGGCTTCTGCGACGGCGTCGTCTCCTCCATCGAGGAACTTCTCCGCGCCGAGGGAATCGAGCGCTACGAACTGCGCGAGTACCGGGTGACGACCATCGACCGGGTGATCGGCTTCCTCGTCCACCCGATCCTCCAGGGGCTGCTGATCATGATCATCGTCGGGGGCGTCTACTTCGAGTTGCAGACCCCCGGCGTCGGCTTCCCCCTCGCGGCCTCCCTCGCGGCCTGCGCCCTTTACTTTGCCCCGCTCTACCTGGAGGGGCTGGCGACCTACATCGAGATCATCCTTTTTGCTGCCGGCGTCATCCTGCTGCTGCTCGAGATATTCGTCTTTCCCGGCTTCGGAATCCCCGGCATTGCCGGCGCCGCGTGCATCATCGGTTCGCTGGCGTTGGCCGGCGTGGGGGAATTCTCGCTGGACTTTGCCGGGGAGTTTGCTCGCGAGCTGCTCTACTCCCTTTTCTTTGTCGCGACGTGCGCGGTCTTCTCCCTGTTCTTCTCCTTGTGGCTGGGGCGTAGGCTCTTTGGCGCTCGCCGGCTGGGCCTGGCCCTGCGCGCGACGGTCCCCGTCGAGGAGGGCTTCATCGGGGTCGACATGACCGCCGGACGAGAGATCGGGAAGCGCGGGAAGGCCTTCACCAGCCTGCGGCCGGCGGGAAAGGTGGAGGTAGAAGGGGAGGTGTACGACGCCGTCTCGAACAACGGCGACTACATCGAGAAGGGCGCCGGCGTCCGGGTCATCAAGCACCGGACCGGGCAACTGTACGTGGAACAAGACAACGAATAACGAAGAATCATGATACACTATCAACGAATCCTACTGAAATTAAGCGGGGAGTCGCTCGCCGGGAAGGCCGGTCGCGGGATCGACGCCGCGGTACTCGAACGTTACGCCGGCGAGATCAGCGAGATCTCCCGGATGGGCGTCTCCGTCGGCATAGTCATCGGCGGCGGCAACATCTTCCGGGGAGTCAGCGGCGCGCGCGTCGGGATCGAACGCGTCACCGGCGACCAGATGGGGATGCTGGCCACCGTCATCAACGGCCTCGCCCTCTGCTCGACCCTGACCGCCCTCGGCTGCCCGTGCAGGCACATGACCGCCCTCCGCGTCGAGCCGGTCGGCGAGTTCTACGCCAAGGAGAGGGCCATCGAATACCTGGAAGCGGGCCGCGTCGTCGTCTTCAGCGGAGGCACCGGCAACCCCCTCTTTACCACCGACACCGCCGGCGCCCTGCGGGCCATCGAAACCCGCGCCGACATCCTCCTCAAAGGCACCCGCGTGGACGGCGTCTACACCGCCGACCCGGAGAAAGACCCCACCGCCGTCAAGTTCGACCGCGTCTCCCGCGACGAGATATACCGCCGCGACCTGAAGGTGATGGACCTGACCGCCGCGACCCTCTGCCAGGAGAATAACATGCCCCTCGTGGTCTTTAACATGGACGTTCCCGGCAACCTCAAGCGGCTGATCGAGGGAGAGAACGTCGGTACGATCGTCTGCTGAATGGAATCCTTCCTGGAATACATCAACTCCCCGGCCGACCTCAAGAAGTTGCCCGAAAAGGAGCTGCCGCGACTCTGCGAGGAGTTGCGCGAGAAGATCATCGACGAGTGCGCCGAGCACCCCGGCCATTTCGGGGCGGCCCTGGGCGTCGTCGAGCTGACCGTCGCCCTCCACTACGTCTTCGACGCCCCCCGCGATAACCTCGTCTGGGACGTCGGCCACCAGGCATACGCCCACAAGATACTCACCGGCAGGAGGGCCGCCTTCCACACCAACCGACAGTACGGCGGCCTCAGCGGCTTCCCCCGTCGCGACGAGAGTCCCTACGACTCCTTCGGCGTCGGACACTCCTCCACCTCCATCTCCGCGGCCCTCGGCATGGCCGTCGCCGCTAAACTGGCAGGGGAGGACGACCGCCTCTCCGTGGCCATCATCGGCGACGGCGCCATGACAGGAGGACTGGCCTTCGAGGGCCTCAATAACGCCGGCGCGAGCAACGCCAACCTGCTCGTCATCCTTAACGACAACAACATGGCCATCGACCCCAACGTCGGCGGCATGAACGAATACCTCCTCGACATCGCCACCTCGAGAACCTATAACAAGGTCAAGGACGAGGTCTGGAGACTCCTCGGCAAGTTCAACCGCGTCGGACCGCGCGCCCGCGCGTTCATCCAGAACATCGACAACAGCATCAAATCCCTGGTCATGAAACAGGGAAACCTCTTCGAGGCCCTCGGCACGCGCTACTTCGGCCCCGTCGACGGCCACGACGTCATACACCTCGTCAAGGTGCTCCGCGACCTCAAGGCCATCCGAGGCCCTAAACTCCTCCACTGCCTCACCGTCAAGGGACGAGGCTTCAAACAGGCCGAGATCGACCAAACCTTCTGGCACGCCCCCGGAAAGTTTAACAAGGAGACCGGCGAGATCCTCCGCGAGGAGCGCCCCGCCCCCCCCCGATACCAGGACGTCTTCGGACACACCCTCCTCGAACTGGCCCGCGCCAACCCCAAGATCCTCGGCGTCACCCCCGCCATGCCCACCGGCTGCTCCCTCAACATCATGATGAAGGAGATGCCCGAACGCTGTTTCGACGTGGGCATCGCCGAACAACACGCCGTCACCTTCTCCGCCGGGCTGGCCGCCGCCGGATACATCCCCTTCTGCAACATCTACTCCTCGTTCATGCAACGCGCCTACGACCAGATCATCCACGACGCGGCCCTCCAACGACTCCCCGTCGTCTTCTGCCTCGACCGGGGCGGGCTGGTAGGCCCCGACGGCCCCACCCACCACGGCGCCTTCGACCTCGCCTACCTCCGCGTCGTCCCCAACATGACCGTCGCCGCGCCACTCGACGAGAGTGAATTGAGAAACATGATGTACACCGCCCAGCTCGACAACCAAGGCCCCTTCTCCATCCGATACCCGCGAGACAACGGCGTCGCCATCGACTGGCAAACACCCTGCCGGGCACTCGCCATAGGCAAGGGACGATGCCTCGTCGAGGGCCGCGACATCGCCATCCTCTCCATCGGAACCATCGGCAACCAGGCCCGCGAGGCCATCCGTCAACTGCCCCCCGGAAGCGTCGCCCTCTACGACGCCCGCTTCCTCAAGCCCCTGGACGAGGAACTGTTGCACGACCTCTTCGCCCGCTTCCGCGTCATCGTCACCCTCGAGGAGGGCGCCATCGTCGGGGGACTGGGCAGCGCCGTTGCCGAGTTCGCCGCCGACAACGGCTACCTCTCGCGCGTCGTCCGACTCGGCATCCCAGACCGCTTCATCGAGCACGGCGCGCGCGAGCAACTCCTCGCCGAATGCGGCCTCGACGCCCCCTCCATCCTCCTCCGCCTCCAGGAATTACAATCAACGCGCTGACCCATGCGAGAACACTTCCGGATCACCGGCGCGGGATGCGCCGCCTGCGCCATCGCCATCGAACAGGCCCTCCGCGCCATCGACGGCGTGATCGAAGCGCGCGTCGCGCTCGCCGACGCCTCCCTCTTTGTACGCTACGACCCCGCCCGCGTCGCGCCCGCCGCCATCGCCCGCGCCGTCGCCGCCGCCGGTTACGGCCTCCAGCCACTCGACAGCCCCGACGACCCTCCCCCGGTCTCCCGCCGCCGCGCCCTACTGGCCATCCTCCTCGCCGCCCCCGTCCTCGTCACCGGCATGGGATTCATGCACTGGCCCCCGGGACAATGGATCATGCTCGCCCTCACCCTCGCCGTCATCATCTTCCCCGGCAGGACGATCTTCCTCGGCGCCGCCCGCCGACTGCGCCGCGGGAAGATAGACATGGACGCGCTCGTCGCCGCGAGCGCCGGCGTCGCCTTCCTCTTTAGCCTCGTCCTCACCCTCCGCCCGCGCCTCCTCCTCCTCCCCGGCGCGCACCTCTACTACGAGGCCGCCGCCACCGTCATCGCCCTCGTCCTCCTCGGACGATACATCGAGAACAGGGCGCGCGCCGCTACCAACGCCGCCGTCCGCCTGCTCGTCGAAATGCAGCCGCCGACCGTCCTCCGCGTCGACCCCGACGGCAAGGAAACAGAAATACCCGCCGACGACGCCCGACCCGGAGACCTCCTCTCCGTCAAGCCCGGAGAACGAATGCCAGCCGACGGGACGGTCGCCAACGGAAACTCCTTCGTCGACGAAAGCGCCATCACCGGAGAACCCCTGCCCGTCGAGAAAACCACCGGAGACCCCCTCTACGCCGGAAGCCTCAACGGACAAGGATACCTCCTCCTCCGCGTCGACAAGGAGCAGACCGACAGCCTCCTCTCCCGCGTCATCCGCGCCACCCGCGAGGCCCGGGGAAGCAAGATACCCGTCCAACGCCTCGTCGATAGACTCGCCGCCGTCTTCGTCCCCGTCGTCGCCGCCTCCTCCCTCCTCACGTTCCTCGTCTGGATCATCGCCGCCGGAATCGACGCCCTCCCCCTCGCCCTCCTCGCCTCCATCTCCGTGCTGGTCATCGCCTGCCCCTGCGCGCTCGGCCTCGCCACTCCCCTCGCCATCGCCGTCGCCATCGGCAAGGGAGCCGCGCGACAACTGCTCTTCCGGGACGCCGCCTGCCTCGAGCAACTGAACGGCGCGGACTCCATCGTCTTCGACAAGACCGGCACCATCACCCGGGGACTCCCCGCCGTCACCACCCTCCACTGGTACGCCCCCGATCCCCCCGCCACCGTCCTCCTCGCCCTCGAACGCCTCTCCACCCACCCCCTCGCCGGCGCCGTCATCCGGGCGCTCGAGGCCCGCGGCGTCGCCGACCGGGTAGACGTGTCCAGCTTCGAGGCGCTCCCCGGACTGGGCATTCGCGGACATGCCGACGGCGTCGACTACATCGTCGGCAACGAACGACTGCTCGCCTGCCACCGCGTCCCCCTCCCCGCCGCCGTCGTCGCCGCCCGCGAAACCCTCGAAGCGCGCGGCGAGACCCTCCTCTATTTCGCCCGCGTCACCGACGACGAGGGACAACTCCTCGCCATGATCTCCGCCGCCGACGAACCGCGCGAAAGCGCCGCCCCCGCCGTCCAACTCCTCCTCGACCGGGGACTCGACGTGTATCTCCTGACCGGAGACAACGAACGGGCAGCAACCAGCGTCGCCGCCCGCGTCGGCGTCACCCGCGTCTCCGCCGGACTCATGCCCGGCGACAAGGAACGCTTCGTCCGCGAACTCCAGGAGCAGGGCCATCGCGTGGCCGTCGTCGGCGACGGGGTCAACGACGCCGGGGCGCTCGCCCGGGCCGACGTCGGCGTCGCCATGGGAAAAGGAGCAGGCGCGGCCATCGAAACCGCCGGGGTCACCCTCATCACTACAGACCTGCGCGCCGTCGACGCCGCCATCCGACTCTCCCGCCAGACCCTCGCCACCATCCGCCAAAACCTCTTCTGGGCCTCCGTCTACAACCTCCTCGCCATCCCCGTCGCCGCCGGCGTCCTCTACCCCATCAACGGCTTCCTCCTCGACCCGATGATCGCCGCCGCGGCCATGACCTGCAGCTCCCTCTCCGTCGTCCTCAACTCGGCCCGCCTCGCCCGAAAACCCCTCTAACCCGTGGAACTGCAAGAACGATACGACCGCGTCATCGCCTGGTTCCAGGAGAACGCCCCCAACGCCGCCTCCGAACTGCACTACGACGACCCTTTCGGCCTCCTGGTCGCCGTGGTACTCTCCGCCCAGTGCACCGACAAGCGCGTCAACGCGGTCACCCCCGCCCTCCTCGCCCGCTACCCCGACGCCGCCGCGATGGCCCTCGCCGACGAACAGGAAATCTTCACCTACATCAAATCCGTCTCCTACCCCAACAGCAAGGCCCGCCACCTCGCCGGACTCGCCCGCAAGATCGTCTCCGACTTCGGCGGCGAAGTCCCCCGCGACATGGAGCAACTCCAGACCCTCCCCGGCGTGGGACGCAAAACGGCTAACGTGATGCAAGCCGTCGCCTTCGGCGCTCCCGCCATGCCTGTCGACACCCACGTCTTCCGCGTCGCCACCCGCCTCGGCCTTGTCTCCAACGCCCGCACCCCCCTCGACGTCGAGCGCCAACTGGTCGCCCGCATCCCCCCCGCCCTCCTCTCCATTTCCCACCACTGGCTCATCCTACACGGCCGCTACACCTGCACCGCCCGCTCTCCCCGCTGTCCCTCCTGCGGCCTCTCCCCCTGGTGTCTCCGCGCCTCCACCCCCCATCCTTGATCCACGCGTTCCCCTGATCCCTCGCGTCGCGCCCTCAAAAGGAAGTGAACATTGTTTTACGCGGCAGCCTAAGGCAGCCGCGTAGAAAGATGAGGCAGCTACGCAGCCAATCCTAACGTGGACATCCCGTTATACAGTAGCCTGAGGCTACTGTCTACAAAGATTGGGCAGCTACGCAGCCCTTCAGTGGTCTCTTGTTTATGCAGCAGCCTGAGGCAGCCGCAAATAAAGGTAGGCAGCTACGCAGCCAAGGTTTGGTTGGACTGTACGCTATACAGTAGCCTTAGGCTACTGCCTACAAAGATTGGGCAGCTACGCAGCCCTTCAGCGGTCTCTTGTTTATGCAGCACCCACAGGGTGCTGCCCAACCTCTGTAACCAAGAACTATGGCGTACCACATCACGTGTTCCCTTGCAAACGGCGTTGTATCACGTATTCCCTTGCAAACGGCATACTGTATCACGTGTTCCCTTACCTACTGTATCACGTGTTCCTTTACCAAGCCGGGGCTGCATGGCAGCCCAATCTTTGTAGGCAGCACCCTAAGGGTGCTGTATCGCGTACGGCCCAACCAAGACGAGGCTGCGTAGCTGCCTCACCTTTACATGCGGTAGCCTCAGGCTGCCGCATAAAAAAAAAGATTCCATTGAAGGGCTGCGTAGCAGCCCAATCTTTGTAGGCAGTAGCCTAAGGCTACTGTATGACAAGGCTACTACGTTAGGATTGGCTGCGTAGCTGCCTACCCTTTACATGCGGCAGCCTCAGGCTGCCGCGTAAAACAAAATCCGCTTGTTGTCCTTCATTGTCCTGTTATTGTCCTTTACTGTCCTCTTATCGTCTTTCATTGTCCCCTTGTTGGCTTTCATTGTCCCCTTGTTGTCCTTTACTGTCTCCTTGTTGTCTCTCATTGTCCCCTTGGTGACGCTTGCGGACTACTTGATAAAAGATAAATACTCATTGCGGAGATTCACTTGCAACTTAGTGGCGCTTGATGTATATTTGCGGCATCGCCGAATAGCAGATCGGCGACGCCGGATAGCAATTCGGCATCGCCGGATAGCAGATCGGCGACGCCGGATAGCAGATCGGCGACGCCGAATAGCAGTTCGGCAGCGCCGAATAGTAATTCGGCAGCGCCGGATAGTAGTTCGGCAGCGCCGGATGATGATGATAAGCGTCAGCAAGGCGATGGTGAGAGGCGATGGAGCGTGGTTGAGAGTTGATGAGGGGATGGTGAGAGATGGCAAGGCGATGGTGAGAGATGGCAAGGGGATGGTGAGAGTTGATGAGAGGACAGTGAGAGATGGCAAGGCGATGGTGAGAGGCGATGGAGCGTAGTTGAGAGGTGACGAGGGGATGGTGAGGGATGATGACGAGATAATGAGAGGCCCGCGATGGTGGGTGAATGATAGAGTACTAATTTTAAAACTGAGAGACATGAGCAGAAAACATTATTGGGAACCAACGTCGTATAACGGGATACGAGGGAAGATCGATGTGTTCGCGGGGGCGTTTAATACCGAGTTCAGGGAACGGACGGGGTATGCAAAGGGCAGCCCGCAGGGGGATTACTTTGAAGAAGAGGTGTTTCCGAAGTTCGAGGCGTTCCAGAGGTTTCATGACGCGTGGTATATTGAACCGATGCGCAGGCCGGTCGATAGCATGAACCTGAAAAGCGCGACGAAAGAGGCGTTGCCCGTCTACCGGGTGATCATGAAGATGATAACCAGTAACCCGCTGGTGACCGACGCCGACCTGGAGCGGCTCGATTTCCCGCCAAGGCCAAGCGGGACAAGGAGACTGGCTGAGACCAGCAAGGAGTTGGTGCGTTACGGCGTGAGGATCGCCGGGCCGCAGTACGTGTTTATTGATTTCCACGGCGATGGGATGACCAGGGGCGGGAAGCCGGAGGGTCAGCAGGAGATGGAGCTTGCCGGGGCGATCTTCCCCGGCGCGCACGCGGACGTGACTCACGCGGAGTTGACCATGCACTTTTCCAGCACGAAGTCGCCGCTCAATATTACCTTCTCGGACAGCGACCAGGGGAAGCGTTTTTATTTCTCGATGCGGTGGGTGAACAGTCGCGGCAAGCGGGGACCCTGGACGTCCATCGCTTACCTGGTGATCCCGTAGGAGGACGGGGAAAAGCGTTATCTTCGCGGCGTAAATAACACGCGTATGAAGAGTATTGATGAGATTAAACAGGAGATTGTCGAGGAGTTTGCCGCCTTCGACGACTGGATGGACAAGTATGCTTACCTGATCGAGGTGGGGACGGCGTTGCCGGCGATGGAGGAGCGGTGGAAGGGGGACGAGAATTTGATCAAGGGGTGTCAGTCGCGGGTGTGGCTGCACGCCGAGGCGCGCGACGGGAGGCTTTACTTGCAGGCAGATAGCGACGCGATCATCACGAAGGGGATGGTGGCGTTGCTGGTGCGGGTCTTCTCTGGGCAGCCGCCGGCGGGGATCGAGGCGGCGGGGCTGGAGTTTATCGACGAGATCGGGCTGCGGGATCACCTGAACCCGACGCGCTCGAACGGGTTGCTGGCCATGGTGAAGCAAATCAAGTATTACGCGATCGCTTTCAAGGGTTGACCGATGGACGAGAATCTACTGAGGGAACGGGTCATTGAACAGTTGATGACGGTTCGCGACCCGGAGATCCCGGTGAATATCTGGGATTTGGGGCTTGTTTATGATATACTTTTCCCGGCGGAGGGGGAGGTGAGGGTGCGGATGACGCTGACGGCGCCGGGTTGCCCGATCGCTGACGAGATCGCGGAGGAGGCGCGCGAGGCGGCAGCGCGGGTGGAGGGAGTGCAACGGGCTGAGGTGGAGCTGGTTTTCGACCCGCCTTGGGGGCCGGAGCGGATGAGCGAGACGGCGCGGCTGGAGCTGGGGTTTGACGTGTTTTAGGGGTGACAGAGTGTCAGTGGTGGCGCGTGGCACGGCAATTGCCCGGCGGCGAGTGTTTCAATTAAATTTAATGTTATGACAACAGGAAAGATAGGAGTTTCGACCGGGGATTTGTTCCCTGTCATCAAGAAGTTTTTGTATTCGGATCACGAGATTTTCCTCCGGGAGATCGTGTCGAACGCGGTGGACGCGACGCGGAAATTGCAGGTGCTGGCCTCGAGCGGCGAGTTGAAGGAGGAGGCTGGAGAGCTGAAGGTGTGGGTGAAAGCGGATAAGGCGGCGGGCACGCTGACGGTTTCCGATAACGGTATCGGGATGACGCGCGAGGAGGTGGAGCGGTATATTAACCAGATCGCGTTCTCGGGGGCCGAGGAGTTCCTGGAGAAGTACAAGGACGAGACGCCGATGATCGGCCATTTCGGTCTGGGGTTCTACTCGGCGTTCATGGTGAGCGACCGGGTGGAGATCGTGACGCGGTCGTACCGGGAAGGTAGCCAGGCGGTAAGGTGGTCGTGCGACGGCACGCCGGAGTACTCGCTGGAGGACGCGGAGAGGGAACGGAGGGGGACGGACGTGATCATGCATATCAACGAGGAAGAGAAAGAGTTCCTGGAGGATAGCACGGTGGGGCGGTTGCTGGAGAAGTATTGCCGGTTTCTGCCCGTGGAGATCGCGTTCGGGAAGAAAAAGGAGTGGAAGGAAGGGAGTTACCGGGAGACGGGGGAGGATAACGTGATCAATGACCCGCGCCCGGCGTGGACGCGGAAGCCTGCCGATTTGTCAGAGGAGGACTACGCGTCGTTCTACCGGAAGCTCTACCCGATGGCCAACGAGCCGCTGTTCCATATCCACCTGAACGTGGATTATCCTTTCCACCTGACCGGTATTCTCTATTTTCCGAAGGTGGATTCGCGAATGGACTTGCAGAAGAACAAGATACAGCTCTATTGTAACCAGGTCTACGTGACGGACTCGGTGGAGGGGATCGTTCCGGAGTTCCTGACGCTGCTGCACGGGGTGATCGATTCGCCGGATATCCCGCTGAACGTGTCGCGCTCTTACTTGCAGTCGGACAGGAACGTGAAGAAGATTTCGAGCCACGTGACGAAGAAGGTGACGGATAGCCTGGGCGAAATTTTCGCCAACCGCCGGGAGGAGTACCAGCAGAAGTGGGACGACCTGAAGGTGTTCGTGCAGTACGGGATGCTGACCGACGAGAAGTTCGAGGAGCGGGCGCGCGGCCTGTTCCTGTTCAAGAATACTGATGACAGGTATTTTACCCTCGAGGAGTACGAGCAACTGATCAAGCCCGGGCAGACGGACAAGCACGGGCAGTTGATCTATCTCTACGCGACGGACAAGCAGGAGCAATACGCTTATATCGAGAAGGCAAGGGCGCGCGGGTATGACGTGTTGCTGATGGACGGGCAGCTGGATTCCCATTTCATGCATCACGAGGAGCGGAAGAACGAGAAGGCGCGCTTCGCCCGGGTGGATTCGGAGGTGATCGACAAGCTGGTGCAGAAGGAGGAGTCGCGGGAATGCGCGTGGAACGACGAGGAGCAGACGGAGGCCAGGGAGCTGTTTTCGACCCAGTTGCCGGAAGGGAAGGCGCGCTATTCGGTGACTTTCGAGGCGCTGGGGGAGGAGAATGACCCGGTGGTGGTGACCCGCTCGGAGTTTACGCGACGGATGAAGGAGATGGCCGCCATGAATCCCGAGGCGAGTTTTTATGGCGCGTTCGACGATCATTTCTCGCTGGTGGTGAATACCGATCACCGCCTGAACAAGGAGGTGATGACGCGCGAGAAGGCCGCGCTCGGCGAGGAGTTGAGGCCGCTGCACGACAGGATCAAGGAGTTGGAGACGAAACGCGACGCGGCCAAGGACGCGAAGGAGGAGAACCCAACCGAGGAGTTTGACAAGGAGATCACCGAACTGAAGGAACAGCGGCGGTCGCTGCTGGGCGAGTACGGCAAGGAGGAGAAGGTGGTGCGGCAGTTGATCGATCTCGCGCTCCTGGCCCACGGGCAATTAAAAGGCGAGGATCTGGCGCGCTTCGTGAAGCGCAGCGTCGAGTTGATATAGATCGTCTTCGGATAGGCGCTCGCGCTGTTCGCGAGAAGGAGACGCCCCCGACGGGGCGTCTCTTTATTTTCGGGGATCCGCGAAGTGGAAATATGGACTATGTTTTACGCGGCAGCCTTAGGCAGCCGCGAATAAAGGGTAGGCAGCTACGCGGCCCTTCAATGGAATCTTTTTATGAAAGGGAATCTATAACGCGGGGTATTACTGTCTTTCCACCGTCCCGTTCACTTTTAACCTGACAACCTCGATATTCTCCAACCCGTCGTTATCGACCACTTTCACGGCGACACTGTGAAGTCCTGCCTTGAATTTAGCGGTTTGCCGGCCTTCCCTGTCGATCATGACGGAGGCTTTGAAGCCTTTCTCGGCGTTGTAGTCGAAGTCCCAGCTGTAAAATTCGATGCCTGCCTCGCTCGCGCCTTTAGCTACAAACTCGATTTCCCGGACGCCCTTCGCGTCGCGGTCGAGTTCGTTGATTTCGATTGTAAGGGTTGGTTTCATTGCTATTGGCACAATCTTGTTGACCGCGACCAATTCGATAATGATGTTTTCCTTCAGTTTCAGGCGGGCGACTTCTTCGACCGCGCCCCTGCCAAACGAGAAAGCGATGATATAGCCGACAGGTTTTCCGTTGGCGACGTTTTTATCGAACAGTTTTTTGTCGCTACGTTCTGCTGCCGACTTGAAATTGTCGACCACGTTGCGTCCGATGTTATCGGAACGTTTTACCTGTATGGGCGTATTGTCGGGCATCTTGCCGTCGAGACCGAAATCGCCCCGCTGCCTGGCATTGCCCGCGCCGCCAAACTGCTGAATAATCCAGTTTTCAAATTCAAACGCGTTCTTATGTCGTAACGTGTCGTAATCGTATTTGTGCAGTTGCACGATAAAGGGGGCGCTGAACAAATCATGCTGTTTGTCCAGACGCAATTCCGTCACTTTGATTGCCTGTACGCTCTGGTCTATTCCAATCCAGCGTCGGTTCAGTCTGTCGGCAACAGCAACGGTTGTCCCGCCACCGACAAAGGGGTCTAAAACGATGTCGCCTTCGTTGCTTGCCATTTCGATAATGCGTTGCAAAAGGGCTTCGGGCTTTTGGGTGGGATAGCCGATAACTTCTTTTGCCATTGGATTTATGGCATTAATATCATTCCATAAATTATTAAGGGAAACTCCACCTTTTAGTTCGTGAAAATATTGCTTAAATTCAGGGTATTTGGCATTTGCGCTTTTTCTAACTTTATTTTCTTTTTCTAACCTATCGTAAGTTTCTTGCGAATAAGTTTTTAGCGCTTGCCAACGATAGAAGCCATAATCATCTTTATACTTAAATCTTTGTAAATATTCTTCACCATGTCCTCTCATTATTTTATTGAAAGTACAATTTACTGATTTTGAATAATAAAAAACACTATCTGTATCGTTTGGTAATCTTTTTGCGATCGCTTTTGATGAACCTGAGTTGGTTGTTCTCAACCATAATATTTCATTCCTAAAATTACCATATCCGAAAATCTTATCCAGAATCTCCACGCGGATATAGGCGTTAGCGTGCCAGTCGCAATGCAGGAAGATGCTGCCTGTGGGTTTGAGTATGCGGTGCATTTCGGCGACGCGTTCTTTAAGCCATGCAATATAATGGTCGATACCGCCTGCCCAGCGATCTTGAAACGAGCGCACTTCGCCGCTGTCTCCCCAGATTACCTCGTAGTTGCGGTTGGAAAAGAAGGGCGGGTCGAGATAGATCAAATCCACCGTTTCGGGTTCCATCGTTCTCAGGATTTCGAGGTTGTCACCGAGAATGAGTTTATTTACGGTTGTCATCTTGTAGTCATTATTCCAGCCCAAAGGTAGTAAAAGCAATCAACTGCTCGAATAAAAAGGGGATCCGCGAGACGGTGCGGGGTTATGGCATGAAGGGTCGGGTAGCCCGGAGGAAGATGCCGTTGAGGTAAGCGATGAGGAGGCCGTAGTTGGTCAGGGGGATGTTGGCGCGGAGGAGGGGGTGGAGGCGGTTGGAGAGTTGGCGGGGGGTGACCATGCAGCCGCCGCACTGGATGGCAAGGGCGTAGTCGGTGACGGGACGAGGGATGGGATCGCGGCCGGCGACGAAATCGAAGTGCAGGGACTTGCCGAGGCGTTGGTTTATCCAGGCGGGGAGCTTGTGGCGGCCGATGTCCTCGCAAGTGACGTGGTGCGAGCAGGATTCGAGGATCAGGAGGCGGTCGCCGTCGCGGAGGTCGTCGACGCGGGGCGCGCCGAGGAGGTACTCGCGGAAAGGGCCTTTGTGGCGGGCCAGCGCGATACTGAAGCTGGTGAGGGGCACGCTGTCGGGGACGATGGCGGCGACGCGGGCGAAGGCCTGACTGTCGGTGACCACCAGGCGCGCGGGCTCGTCGAGGGCGCGGGGCAGTTCCTCCGGTTGGACGACGACGGCGGTGGCGTGGTTGTCGAGGACGTCGCGGATGAGTTGCACCTGGGGCAGGATAAGTCGGCCGGCCGGGGCTTCCGAGTCGACGGGCGCCACGAGCACCACGCGGTCTCCCGGCGACAAGAGGTCGCCCAGGAGGGAAAGAGGGGCGGCCGCGACCTGCCGGGCGACCTCCCGGAGGGCGTCGAGGAGGGGAGAGGCATCGGCGTCGCGGGTTGCCGAGAAGTCGACCACCGGCGCGCCGTAGCGTTCGACGAGGCGGGCGCGGAGGGTGGGGGAGAGGGACTGCTCGTCGCTCTTGTTGTGGACGATAAAGAAGGGCAGCTCGTCGTCGACAAGTCTTCGCGCCAGCGTCTCCTCGGGGGTCTCGAAGCGGTTGCCGGCGATGACGAGGATGGCGACGTCCGCCTGTTCGATGGCGCGGGCGGTGCCGCGGGCGCGTTTATCGCCGAGGGGGCCGTTGTCGTCGGCGCCGGCGGTGTCGATGAAGACGACGGGGGCGAGGTCGGGGATCTCGTAGCCGCGGCGGACGGGGTCGGTGGTGGTGCCGGGGGTGTCGGAGACGATGGCGACCTCCTGGCCGGTGATGGCGTTGAGGAGCGAACTCTTGCCGTTGTTTCGTCGTCCGAGGAGGATGACGTGCAGCTTGTTTTCCTTTCCCATGACTTAACGGTACAGGCGGGCGTCGTCGCCGGTGATGGGGTTATTGCCGAGGATAATGAGTCGCTCGATGACGTTGCGCAACTCCCGGACGTTTCCCGTCCACTCCCCGGCTTGCAACTCGCGGATGGCTTCCGGGGTGACGCCCCTCGCGGCGATGCCCATGTCGGCGCAGATGGTGGCGAGGAAGTGCAGGGCGAGGGGTTCGACGTCGTCGAGGCGATCGCGCAAGGGGGGGACGTCGATGATGATGACGCTGAGGCGGTGGTAGAGGTCTTCGCGGAAGCGGCCCAGGGCGATCTCCTCCTTGAGGTTTTTGTTAGTGGCGGCGATGACCCGCGCGTCGACGCGAATATCCGTGTCGCCCCCGACGCGCGTGATCTTCTGTTCTTGCAAGGCTCGCAGCACCTTGGCCTGTGCTCCCGCGCTCATGTCGCCGATCTCGTCGAGGAAGAGGGTGCCGCCGTGCGCCAGTTCGAACTTGCCCTTTTTCTGTCGGATGGCGGAGGTGAAGGAGCCTTTCTCGTGGCCGAACAGTTCGCTCTCGATCAGTTCGGAGGGGATGGCGGCGCAGTTGACCTCGACGAAGGCGCGTTCCTTGCGGAGGCTCAGTTCGTGGAGTCGTCTCGCGACCAGTTCCTTTCCGGAGCCGCTGGGGCCGGTCACGAGCACGCGGGCATCCGTCGCCGCCACCTTCTCGATGAGTTCGCGGACGCGCTGCATGGCTGCCGAGTTGCCGATCATCTCGTATCGCTTGCACACCTTGCTTCGGAGCGCCCGCGCCTCCTCGATCAGTTGTTGCTTATCGGTGGCGTTGCGGATTGTGATCAGCAGGCGGTTGAGATCGAGGGGTTTTTCGATGAAGTCGTAGGCTCCCTTGCGGATCGACTCGATAGCGGCGTCGATCGTCCCGTGCCCGGAGATCATGATGACCGGTGTGGTCGGTTCCAGCGCCTTGATCTGCTCGAGCGCCTCGATGCCCTCCATGCCGGGCATCTTGATGTCGCAGAAAATCACGTCGGGGCGGCAGTTCTTAACGGCCTCCACCCCCTCGATCCCGTTCGCGGCCACGATCGCCTCGTATCCTTCGAACTCCAGTATCTCTTTCATGGAGGCGCGTATGCTTTTCTCGTCGTCGATCACCAGTATTTTTACCATTGCTTGCTTGTTTTTGTTCACCGCGAAGGTAGCATAAAAAAAAGGCGTCATCGCGACGCCTTCTTCCAATCAACGCACGGTTACTACTCGTTCTCACCGTACGCGATCTCACCATGTTGCGAGACGTCGAGGCCGATAGCCTCTTTGTCTCTGGTGATTCTCAACCCTATAACCTTATCCACAACTTTAAATAAAACGTATGTCGCGAGCGCGCAGAAGCAAGCGGCAACCGCGTTCACCGCCGCCTGTATCCACAGCTGGTTCCAGTCGCCGTACAGCGCGCCCTCCGGACCGCCGTCGCCCGTCACGAGGCGCGTGGCGAAGACCCCCGCGAGGAGCGCCCCGACGAAGCCGCCAACGCCATGAACTCCAAAGGCGTCCAGCGCGTCGTCGTACCCCAGCCGCGGCTTCAGGATCGTCACGAAAAGGTAGCACACCCCCGCCGACGCCACCCCGATAAAGAGCGCGCCAAGGGCGTCAACGCTGCCGGCGCCCGGAGTGATCGCCACGAGCCCGGCCACGGCCCCCGTGCAAACGCCCACCACCGTGGGTTTCTTGCTCACCAGCCAATCGAGCGCCATCCACGTCACCACGGCCGCGGAGGTAGCCAGGTGCGTCACTAAAAACGCGTTGGCCGCCAGGCCGTCCGCTGCCAGACCGCTGCCGGCGTTGAAGCCAAACCAGCCTATCCACAGCAGCGTCGCGCCCAGCACCACGAAGGGGATACTGTGCGGCGCCACCGGCTGTCCGCCCCGCAGGGACTCCCTCCGGCCCAGCAACACCGCCATTACAAGCGCAGACACACCGGCATTGACGTGCACCACCGTCCCGCCGGCAAAGTCGATAACCCCCAAACGCTGCATCCAACCGTTGCCCCACACCCAGTGGGCCATCGGGTTATAAACCAGCAAGGCCCACGCGATCGCGAACACCAGAAACCCCGGGAAGTTGATCCGCTCGGCAAACGCGCCGATGATCAGCGCCGGCGTGATCACCGCGAACATGCACTGGAAGAGCGCGAAAAGCGTTTCGGGAATACCGCCCCCCGACAGCGTTTCCAGCGAGACGCCCCGCAGGAACACCTTCTCAAAGCCGCCGATGAACTCCCCCAGCAGCCCGCCGTCCATGAAACCGCTGCCAAACACCCAACTGTAGCCGACCGCGATCCACTCGATGCTGATCACCGCCGTGATCACCAGGCATTGCATCATGATGCTCAGCGCGTTTTTACGGCGCACCAGCCCGCCATAGAAAAAAGCCAGCCCCGGCGCCGTCATCAGCATCACGAGCACCGTCGCCGCGATCATCCACGCCGTGTTCCCCGAGTCCGCCCCGCTTTCCCCGGCGAGGGCCGTCAGGGGGAGCATGACGCCTACCAGCATTGTCGCGTACTTTTTCATGGTTCCTCCTTGTTATACAGTGACTCTTCCCCGCGGTCGCCCGTGCGTATCCGCACCGACTGCTCGATGGAGGATACAAAGACGCGCCCGTCGCCGCTCTCCCCCGTGTAGGCGGCGCGACGGATGGCTTCGATCGACCGCTCGACGTTGACGTCGCGGGCGACGAAGGAGATGTACACGCGATCGATCGCGTTGACGTCGTAAGCGATGCCCCGGAAGATAAGTCCCTGGCGGGCATTGCCCTGCCCCTTGACGTCCCACCACGACAGGAAGTCGATGTCGGCCTCGTGCAGGGCGGCCCGGACTTCCATGAATTTTGATTTACGAATGATAGCTTCGATCTTTTTCATACAGTATTCGGTTTTCAGTTGACGTCACCCGTTAAGGGGGGTGACGCCGCGAATGTATGCGGTTTTCACCGGTCGAAGCAAATTTTAGAGGGGGTGATTTTTATGTTGTATATCATTTTGGGGCGATATACCACAAAAATGGGAGGGGGGGTAGCGAAAAATCAGCATTTAGGATACGACGAACCGCGACGCGACGCGTCCCCGCGTCGGATTGTCCCCGCGACGGCCCGACCTTTGCACGCGGACCGGCGATTACTCGCTGATTTCCGGGGCATAGTATTCGGGGTCGTCGACGCCCCCCGCGTCGTCGTCGGGAGCGCGACGTCCCTTGCGATGTCCCCGTTCCAGCGCGAGGACGTGTTTGTACCGGCGGACGATCACGTTGTACTCCTGCACGAAAGGTTCGAGTCCCGGGACAAAATCCATCCCGTAGAGGACGATCACCGCCTCCACGCGTTCGGCAATCCCCAGGATGTTCTCCTGGAGGGGAACGCGGGCGATCAACATCGGGTGCGCGCGCGCTGCTCGCTCTGCGTCGCGCTTGTGCAACAGTTCGATAAACGTCTCGTTGGCCTCCTTGAGCACGGTCACCCAATCGCCAATGCCCAGCAGGATGACGAGCGGCGCGTAAATCGATCCGGAGAGTTCCGTCGCGAGATCGCTGATCGCGGCGCTCTCGTCGGCGTAGCTCTTGCGGGTGAAGTTGCCGTACCCTCCGACGAGCACCATCAACCGCTCGGCGGCGTCGCGCTTCACCGGGTCCGGATGAGTAAGGAGTCCCCTTATCGTCATCAGGAGGCTCCGGACGGCGTTGTCTCGGGCGCGATCCTGCCGCTTGAGGTTCGCGGTGATGGCGCTTTTGTCGGGTTGATCGAGGCTACCGCTTACCTTGGCAAGCAGTTGGCCGAGCGCGGTAAAGAGCGTCATTAGATCGAGGGCGTCGGCGTCGAGTTTCTTGATAAGGTCGTAAACGTCCTGCGCGGCTCGCACGATAGTTTCGTTGCGCATTTGATAAACCGGCATGTTTTTGAGGTGTTTCATGGTCGCGAGTTTTTGAAATGATTAAAGTTTATTGTTAAACGTAGGTCGCGTTATCCTCTCCGACGGGGTAGGGAATTTTGTCGCGGCGCCGCGACAACCGTCCGACAGTTGTCGAACGGTTGGCGCTGGGCCGCGACAACCATTCCACTGCAGTGGAATGGCTGGTGCCGCGCCGCGACAACCAATCCCCTGCAGTGGAATGGCTGGTGCTGGACCGCGCCAACCAATCCACTGCAGTGGAAGGGCTGGTGCGGGACCGCGACAACCAATCCACTGCAGTGGTATGGCTGGGGCTGGGCCGCGACAACCAATCCACTGCAGTGGAATGGCTGGTGCTGGGCCGCGACAACCATTCCACTGCAGTGGAATGGCTGGTGCTGCGCCGCGGCAAAATATCGAGGGGGTCGGGAGGGGGTTCGCGCCGTCGCGACGAGCAGCAAAGGGGGGTCGGGAGGGGTATCTCGGACCTCGTTGCGGGTAATTTTTGTCTTGGCGGCAAGCTGCTGTTGCGCGTATTGTCATCTTTTTTCTTTTAAGGGATGAATATTGTTTACGACGACAAAGTTTCAAAAAAAATCGGGAATAAATCAAGCGTCGACAATACTTTCGTGCAAATTTTTTTCCTCTTGACGCTTTTCTTACACCTTTCAACGCGTCCGGGACGGCTGTCGCCGGTCGACGACAACAACTAATCGTTCGCGGGCGACTTGTCGCGGCGTCGCGACAGGCGCTCGACAGTCGCCGCGCCGCGCGATTTCTCGCGAGAGAACGCGGGAGGTCGAAGAATCGTCGAGTCGTCGGGTCGCTCCCGGGTCGCGAAAAAAAAAAGCGCGTCGGGGGAATGGTGAAAAAAAATGTTAGCTTCGCGAGGAGTATTAAAACTGACGACGATGAACGAATTAATGAATCTCCTCGCGTTGGCGGGCAAGGTCGACCGGGAATACACGCGGGTGTTAAACCGGCGGTTCGCGCGGGCCGGGTTTCAGGTGCGGCGGGAACAGTACGAGTTGCTGCGCGTGCTGTGGGAAGCGGATAACGTGAACCAGCAGTCGATCGCCGACAAGCTGGAAAAGGGCAAGTATAACGTGACGAAACTGCTGAACGAGCTTCAGAAAAGAGGTTTCGCGAGAAGGGAGGCGGGAGAAGACAAGCGATACAACCGGGTGGTGTTGACAGGAAAAGGAATCGAGGCGCGCGTGCCGCTGAGCGCCATAGAGGAGACGATGCTCCTCGACCTCTCGTTCACCCTCTCGTCGGCGGAGATGAAAGGGGGCGCGTGGATGCTGAGAAAATTGAAAGAGGCGCTGGACGCTGATGATCATAACCAAAAATAACGATAAGATGGAAAAAAAATTAACAGACCTGGCGCCGGGAGCGCTCTGGGGATACTTCGAGGAGATCTGCCGCGTGCCGAGGCCTTCTGGCCGCGAGGAGAAAATAATGGCTTTCCTGGTGGATTTTGCCCGGCGGCGCGGGCTGGAATACCGCGCGGACGCCGCGGGGAACGTGGTGATCCGCAAGCCGGCGACAAAAGGCCGGGAGGGAGCGCCGGCGGTGGTGTTGCAGGCCCACGCGGACATGGTGTGCGAGCAGGACGGGACGGGCGCCCACGACTTCGACCGCGACCCGATCATGCCGGTCATCGACGGCGAGTGGGTGAAGGCAGCGGGAGGGACGACGCTGGGCGCCGACGACGGCATCGGCATGGCCGCCTGCATGTTGGCGCTGACCGACAAGTCGCTCCGCCACGGCCCGCTGGAATGCCTGTTCACGGTGGACGAGGAACGGGGGATGACAGGGGCCTTCGGGCTGCAAGAGGACTTCGTGCAGGGGCGGATGCTGCTGAACCTGGACTCGGAGGACGAGGGAGAGGTGTTTATCGGGTGCGCCGGGGGCATCGACACGACGGCCCGACTGCAGGGCAAGAGCGCGCCCGTGTCGCCGGGCTTCCTGGCCGCGCGGGTAGAGGTAAGCGGCTTGCTGGGCGGGCATTCCGGCGACGACATCAACAAGGGACGAGGGAACGCGATCAAAATCCTGAACCGCTTCCTGTGGATGCTGAACGAGGCGGAGGGCGTACGGGTGGCGCGCCTCGAAGGGGGCGACAAGCGCAACGCGATCCCGAGGGAAGCGCGCGCGGTGTTCGTCTACGACGAGCGATGGAAGGAACGCGTGGCGTCCACCTTCAACGTCTACGCCGCGACAACGCGGGAAAACCTGCTCGCGGAGCCGGGAATTCGCCTGATGCTGGACACGGTGGAGACGCCGGCGAGGGCGCTCGACGAGGCCTCGACAACGACCCTGTTGCGGCTCCTCCACGGCTGCCCCCACGGGGTCTTCGCGATGAGTCTCCGGGTGCCGGGACTGGTCGAGACCTCCGCGAACCTGGCCTCGGTGCGGTTCGAGGACGAGGAAATCGTCGTCGCCACCTCGCAGCGGAGCGACGTCGAGAGCGAGAAGATGAACGTCGCCGGCGCCGTGTCGTCGGTCTTCCGGCTGGCCGGCGCGCGGGTCGAGCAGAGCGACGGCTACCCCGGCTGGGCGCCCAACCCGGGGTCGGCGCTGCTGCAAGTGGTGGCGCGGTCGCACGAGCGACTCTTCGGCAAACCGCCGGTGGTGCGCTCGATCCATGCCGGGCTGGAATGCGGGCTGTTCCTTGAGAAATTCCCCGGCATGGACATGATCTCCTTCGGGCCGACACTGCGGGACGCTCACTCGCCGCGCGAGCGGGTGCACGCGCCATCGGTCGAACGGTGGTGGCGCCACCTGGTCGATATTCTCGAAACCATATAATAAGGAGTCATGAGCAAACTCGCCAAATACGCCCGCCTCCGCGAGCAAATCCGCGCGTATATCCAGACCACCGACGACGTCTGGGCGCGCCTGGCCACGATCGAGGCGGTACTCCACCACAAGATGCGCTTCTTCTGGACGGGCGTGTACGTCCTCTCCGGCGACTCCCTGATCGTCCGCTCCTACCAGGGGCCGGTGGCTTGCCAGCGCCTGCGCGACGGCGGGGTATGCTGGAGCGCCATCCGCGGCGGCGACGCGGTCATCGTCGGCAACGTCGCCGAATTTCCCGGCCACATCGCCTGCAACCCCGCCTCCCGGAGCGAGATCGTCATCCCGCTGAGAGACCGGGAAGGGCGCGTCTTCGGATGCCTCGACATCGACAGCGACCGGCTCGACGCCTTCGACAAGGACGACGAGAAAGGATTAAAGGAAATACTATCACTGTTACACGCGTGAAAACACAACTCTTGTTCATCGCCTGCATCCTCTGCGCGAACCTCGCCGCGGCACAGGAAGAAAAGGGATCCGCCCCCTGGACGCGCAAGTATAACGAGGCCGCGCTCGCCGATACCGCGGGCCGCCACGCCCCCCTCGCCCTCTTCAACATCGCCGTCCGCGCGACCATCGAAGGCGACTACCGCGAGGCCGAGTATTACTTCTCCCGCTCGATCGCCCGCGGCCATAACCTCTTCTCGTCCTACGTCGGCAAGGCCAACGCGCAGCGAGAACTGGGTAAAACGGAAGACATGCTCGCCACCCTGTGCGAGGGCATGAAAGCAGGCGCGCGCGAGGACTCCCTCCAGCGGGAAAAGGTCGAGGCCATGTACGCCGCCCACCTCCTGGCCGAGGGCCGCGCCCGCCTCGCGGAGAACAACGTCGAGGCGGCCGCCGAGGCCTACACCCTCCTCACCCGGATGGAACGCGCGCGCTGGAAAGTCGACGGACTCGTCGCGCTGGGCACGCTTTACATCGTCCGCGGCAACGCCATCCTGAAGGACGCGCCCGCCAGCGCCACCGCCCGCCGCCGCGCCGCCGCCGCCTTCAAGAAGTCCCGCGACTACCTCGACCGCGCGGCCAAACGCGCCCCCGACGACCCGCGCGTCCCGGAAGCCCGCGCCCGCCTGGACTCCCTCGCTACTCGCCCCTGAGCGCCGCGTTGTAGTAAGCAGGATTCCCCGTCACCTCCTCGCCCAGCCACTCCGGCCGCTCGAACGGCTCGTCCTCGGCGGCGAGTTCCACCTCGGCGACGATCAACCCCTCCCGCGCGCCGCGGAACTCGTCCACCTCGAAGACGTGCCTGCCTACCTGCACCCGGTAGCGCGTCTTCTCGATGATCCCCGGCTCGCAGAGCGCCAGCAATTCCCGCGCCTCCCCGACCGGGATCTCCTTTTCCCACTCGAAGCGACTGATCGCCCCCTCGCCCTTGACGGTGATAAATCCCCGATCGTCCATCACCCGCACCCGCACCGTGCGCGCCGGCGCCGACGACAAGTACCCCTGCGCGACCCGCGCTGCATGAAAGGCGCGCGACTTGAACTCCCCGCGCACCAAAAACTTGCGTTCAATCTCCTGACTCATTTCTTCTCGATTTTCCCGCGAAGTAAGACAAAAATCCGCGGTTGCATGGTAAGGCGACCGCTACGAAACCGCGCTCCGGGGGAAAAGGTATTTCGGGCGATGATTTTGCACGCGGAGAAATTAATACGTACTTTCGCACCCGGCTGTCAAGAGATGGACAGTTAGTAAACTTTTAAATTATACAGCGCATGAAACCAACGCACATCGAACACATCGGGATTGCCGTCGCGAACCTGCAGGAAGCGATCCCGTTTTATGAAAAAGTACTCGGGATGACGTGCTACGCCATCGAGGAAGTCAAAGATCAAAAGGTAAAAACGGCCTTCTTCCAGGTCGGGCAAACGAAGATCGAACTGCTGGAGTCCACGGACCCCGAAGGGCCAATCGGCAAATTCGTGGAGAAGACCGGGGGAGGGATGCATCACCTGGCCTTCGCCGTCGACGACGTGCAGGAGGCTATCAACGATGCCGCCAACGCCGGGTGCCAGCTCATCGACAAGGCGCCAAGAAACGGGGCCGAGGGACTGAAGATCGCTTTCCTGCACCCGAAGTCTACCTGCCGCGTGCTCACCGAACTCTGCGGGAAACAGTAACGCGACACCCCCATGGATCGAGGATTCGCGAGCGATAATTGCTCCGGCGCCCTGCCGGAGGTGTTGAGGGCCATCGAGACCGCCGCGCGCGGCCACCAGCCCTCCTACGGTGACGACGCGTATACCCGCAGAGCCGTCGGGGAGTTCCGGGCGATCTTCGGGCAGCAAGTCGAGGTGTTCCTTGTCTATAACGGCACCGGGGCAAACCTCCTCGGCATCTCCGCCGTCGCGAGGCCACACCATGCCGTGATCTGCGCCGAGACCGCGCACCTGCACGTCGACGAGTGCGGCGCCGTCGAGAGGTTCACCGGCTGCAAGGTGCTCACCGTGCCAACGTTCGACGGGAAGCTGGAACCGAACTTTATCCGGAATCACCTCCGCGGGTTCGGCGATCAACACCACGTGCAGCCCCGGCTGATCTCGATCTCGCAACCGACCGAACTCGGTACCGTCTACTCGCCCGCCGAGATCAAGGCGATCTGCGACCTGGCGCACGCGCACGGGATGCTGGTGCACGTCGACGGCGCCCGGCTGGCTAACGCGGTGGCTTACCTGGGCGTGGCGCCGGCCGCGATCACCGGCGACGCGGGCGTGGACGTGCTGTCGTTCGGCGGCACCAAGAACGGGATGGTGTTCGGCGAGGCCGTCCTTTTCTTCGATCCCGCGATGGCCGCCGAGGTGCGGTTCGCGCGCAAACAGATGACTCAACTGCATTCCAAGAGCCGCTTTATCGCCGCGCAGTTCTCCGCGCTCCTCGAGAATGACCTCTGGCTGCGCGCCGCCGGGCACGCGAACGAAATGGCGCGGCTGCTCGCGCGAGAGGCGGCGCGGGTGCCGGGCGTGACGATCACCCAGGAGGTGCAGGCGAACGAGGTCTTCGCGATCATTCCCCGCGAGGTGATCGAGCCGCTGCGCGAGCTTTGTTTCTTTCACGTGTGGGACGAGAATGCCAGCGAGGCGCGCTGGGTCTGCTCCTTCGATACCACCGAGGAGGACGTCATCGATTTCACCTCCTCCCTCCGCTCCCTCGTCGACTGACCGCTCGCCGACGGGGAGACGCCACACCTTATATATATAGTCCCATTTTTCACCGGCCCGCCCCCGCGTTATCCGGAATAAAATCCTACATTTGTAACGCTTATTCTCGCGAACATGAAAACGGAAATAGATATAGACAACCTCAACGAACGGTACGCGACGATGGAAATCGAGGCGATGATGGGCGATTTTATCGACCGCTTCGAGGGACGAGTGGCGTTGGCGTCAAGCCTGGGGCTGGAAGACCAGGTATTGACGGATGTCATCGCGCGCGTCCGGCCGTCCACGCGGGTGTTCACGCTGGACACGGGACGGCTGTTCCCGGAGACGTACCGGCTGATCGACCGCACGGCGCGACGCTACGGGATCACGATCGAGCTTTTCTTCCCGGACCACCGACAGGTGGAGGAAATGGTGCGCGAGGCGGGGATCAACCTGTTCTACGATAGCGCGGAGAAACGAAAGAGGTGTTGCAGGACGCGCAAGCTGGAGCCGCTCCGCCGGGCCTTCGCCGGCATGGAGGCGTGGATTTGCGGGCTGCGACGGGAACAGTCCGCGACGAGGCAGGAGGTGCGATTGGTGGAACGGGACGCGGTCAACGGGCTGTATAAATTAAACCCGCTGGCGAACTGGTCGGAGGAGGAGGTGCGGGAGTATGCGAGGAGGAATGAGGTGCCGTACAACCGGATGCACGACGAGGGGTTTCCCAGCATCGGCTGCGAACCGTGCACGAGGGCCATCAACCCGGGGGATGATCCCCGCGCGGGACGATGGTGGTGGGAATCTCCGCTGCACAAGGAGTGCGGGTTGCATAGACGATGATCGATTTTTTTAATTAAACTCTATAGAACATGAAAACAATTTGTACTTTACTGCTTTGCATCCTCGGACTGACAGGATGGAGCCAGGAAAAAGAAAAGCTCTCGTTTAACTGGACCAAGGGCGAGACTTACACGCAGACGATCGAGGTGTCTGGCGTGATCGCGCAAGCGTTTTCCGGACAGCAGATGCGCCTCGATATGAAGGTGCATATCGAGATCGCGACCCTCGTGAAGGAGAAAAACGCGGAGGGATACGAGCTGGAGATGGTCTACAAGAACCTGAGTTCGTCGATGTCTTCCCCTTACGGGGAGGTCACGGTCAGCGCCGACGGGGGCGGGCCGGGGAGCGAGGTGCTGGCCGCGCTCCAGAACAAGCCCTTCCAGGCGAAGATGGATATGCAAGGGAATTTTACCGAGTTCAACGGGATGGACAAGGTGCTGGAGTCGCTCGCGGGCGTGGAACCCTCGGTGATCGAGCAGTTCAAGTCGAACTTCGGGCCCGAGTCCATGAAACAGAATTTCCAACTCGGGGTGGTACTGCCCAAGGAACCGGTGGCCGTGGGTGACACGTGGACGCACGAGTTCACGCAAAACGTGATCGTCCCGCAGAAGATCTCGACGACCTTTACTTACCTCGGAAGCGAGGACGGATGCTGGAAGATCGGTAGCAATGCCGTCATCGACATGTCGGGCGGCACGATCGAGATGGGCGGCATGAAAATGGAAAGCAACATGAAGGGAAGTATCTCCGGGGAACTGTTGGTGAACAAGAGCAACGGATTGGTGAAGACAGGTCAGATGGCTGTCGTTTTTAAGGGCGATAACCTGATGAAGGCAAATGATCGAATTCCACAGGATATCAGCATCAACATGGACTTCCAGGGTAAAACGACGGTAGTGGGGACGGTAATGAAGTAGTTTTCCCATTTCCTGCAGGATAGGCGATCGCGCGACGGTCGCCTATTTTTTTCGTCCGGGCCGAGGGGATCGCGTCGCGATCTGATCCGAGGGTAATTGTTTTTATAGTTGCCTACCACCGAAACGATACGACATAAAAAATCCCCGCGGCACGCGCTGCGGGGAAAACGAACTAGCCGACAATATATCTCGCTGAGGGAGGGGGAGTCGAACCCCCGGTACAGTTATTCCCGTACGACAGTTTAGCAAACTGTTGGTTTCAGCCACTCACCCATCCCTCCTGCAACGGGAGGCAAATGTAGCTCTTTTTCTCTTGACCGCAACATTTCGATGGGCTTTTTTTTCCTTAGCGCTTCTCCCGGGGAGTTCCACCGATCCTTTTTACAAGTTGCCTGTGGAAATTTCGCTCGGCGTCAAGCATGAGCCATACCTTCCTGGCGGAGATCTCGCGCATGATCTTCCGGTAGTATTCCCCGCGGATCTTCAGGACGGACTCCTCCACCTGGAGGATGGTCTCGATGTTCGTTCGGGCCTGTTCGTCCGAGAGATCGGCGGCTTTTTCGTGCAGCCCCCAGACCGGTTTGGAGGCTTCCCTGATCTTGTCCTGCATCTCGTTGTAGAGCGGCCAGAACTTGGTGGCCTCGTCGGGCGTCAGCTTCATCTCTTGCGTGAAGAAGGCTACCTTCTGGGCCTCGAACTCCTTTCTTTTTTCCTCGCTCAGCGGCCCGCCTTCCTCTTTTTGGGCGAAAAGGGGGAGCAGGAGGAATAACATTCCGGCGAGGGTGATGATCTTTTTCATGGCTATCTTCCCAGTATCTCGTTTGACAACACGGCTAAATCTACCTCCCCCGCCAGGTATTCCAGTATCTCTTCCGTGGTGGGGTTAAAGTCCGCGTCCAGTTGCGTCTCGGCGATCCCCTCGTTCCGCGCGGGCAGAACCGTTATCATCACCAGCACGACAACTGCCACCAAGGCCGCCCAGCCCATGAATGGCTTGAATGTCCGCAGCAAACGAGCGCGGCGCGACCTCTCCTCCTTTCTCAACCGGATCATGATCCGATCCTCCAGGGAATCGAAGTATCCTTCCGGCACCGAGAAGGGATTCTTTTGTTCGTACTTGTCTGTCATTTCGTTCATCGCTTTTACATTATTATTGTGTCTGAAAGTCTCAAGCTCTCCTCAACCTTTTTCACGGCCGCGTGGTAGGTTGCCTTCAGGGTTCCCACGGCCACGTCCAGTATCTCGGCGATCTTCTCGTATTTCATGTCATCGAAATACTTCATGTTGAAGACCAATCGCTGGCGTTCGGGCAGTTTCAGTACTGCTTTCTGGAGTTCGCGCTGGATGTCGTCGCCGCAGAAGTAGGCGTCCCCCTCCAGTTGATTTTCCAGCATCCCCGACGTCTCCTCAGAGTAACCGTGCACGGCCCTGCGCTTCTCTTGCAGGAAGTTCAGGGCCTCGTTGGTGGCCACGCGGTACATCCACGTGTAGAGTCTCGATTCGCGGCGGAACTCGCGGATGCCCCTCCAGACCTTGATGAAGGTGTTCTGCAACACGTCGTCAGCGTCTTCGTGACAGATCACGATCTTCCGTATGTGCCAGTAAAGGCGCTCGCTGTACTTCGACACGAGCAGGCGAAAGGCTTTCTGCTCGTCCTCGCCCGAAAGAAACAACTGAATGATGTGTTGATCGTCTGTGGTCATAACGCTAAATTAATGTACCCGAAATCAATGACTCCCGCTCTCCTGTCTCCCCTGTCAGATGCTATGACAATTTTTTAGTCCGAAGGTTTATTGAATTGCTTTAATTTAGAGAACACTTTCCTGTTGCGCGCGAAGTAGTCCCAGACAATGCTCCGCCGGTAAACTCCCGCGAGGGTTCTTCCGGGGCCGCCCGGCTCGTAGCCGGCGCGCGCTGAGCGGTAGGCGGCGTAGGCCCGGAATACCGAACGGGCATTGGCCCACTCTCCCTTCAGCAGGAAGATGCAGGCAGCCATCCCGTCCAGCGCGCACCGGCACGGGAAGATTCGCCGGAAGCGCTTTCGTTCCGCGTTCTTGTAAAGCATCAGCAGGTTGTTCCGGTAATTCAGGAACAACTTCCGGGGATGATCCATCGGCAGGGTGCCTCCCCCCAGGTGAAAGACCGTGGAGGCAGGCTCCACCTTGATGCTGTACCCCCTGTTTTGCAGGCGCCAACAGAGATCGATCTCTTCCATGTGGGCAAAGAAATTCTCGTCCAGCCCCCCCGCCTCCAGGTAGGCGTCCCGGCGGATACACAGTGCCGCTCCCGTGGCCCAGAACACCTTCGTCGCGACGTCGTACTGCCCCGCGTCCTGCTCCACCGTGTCCAGTATCCGCCCCCGGCAAAAGGGGAAGCCCAGGTAGTCAATGAATCCCCCGCACGCCCCGGCGTACTCGAACTTGTCTCGCTCCCGGTAAGAGCGTATCTTGGGTTGCACCGCCGCGACCCCCTCCTCCCGCTCCAGGAGCGCCACCAGGGGAGGTAACCACCCCTCGGTCACCTCCGCGTCGCTGTTCAACAGGAGCGCGTATTTCGCCTCGATCAAGCGGATGGCCCGGTTGTAGCCGCCGGCAAAACCGTAGTTCTGGTCAAACTCCAACAGGGTTATCCCGGGGAACTCCCGCTTCAGGTATTCCGCGGAATCGTCCGTCGAATGATTGTCCGCCACGATCACGCTCCCCAGCGCGGGATCCGTGTTCCGTATCACGGAGGGCAGAAACTCCTCGAGCAGTTTCCTGCCGTTCCAGTTCAGCACGATCACGGCGCACGTAACCCCGTTCATCGCGTGTTATTGTTTAAAGGAATGTCGGACATGCTACCCGGAAACAGGCACAATGCCCCGAACGGCAAAAAACCGAACGCCCGCGAAAGAGTGTACAAAACATAAGAAAACATCCTGCCTGTCCTTCTAAATTTAGGTCTCAAAGGTAATGGATAAATCGCGATTAGCGGTTTATCGCCGGTGAAATGTTTTCCCCGCCGCCCGTTTCTCTTCTCAAGAGAGGCTAATCTTCAAGAAATTAAAGCCCCCTTCGGCAACGGAAATCAAAATCGAATAACATGCATTGCCGATTTCACAATTATTGTCTACTTTCGTAAGCTGAAAAGCCAAACATATTTAGACAGCTATGGACAACGAGATTTTAAAGCCATCCGAGGAACTGGAAAGCAACGCGCCTGCTTCCCCGGAGACCTCCACGGACGAAACGACTATCGAGGTTTCAGTACAAAGTGAGACGCTCGCGCCGGCAGAGGAAGAGATTCCCGGCGCGGAAGAAACCTTCGAGCAAGGCGCGGAAACGCCGTTAGATGAAGACACTCCATCTCCAAGCGCGCCCTCCGTCGAGGAAGAGACCCTGTTCCCTCTCACCGCCGGGGAGATCGCGTTTGAAACGATGGAGGAGATTCTGCCCGAAATAACAGGCCCGACGGAGGATGCCATAGCCGAAATCGTCGCGGAAGCGGCAGCAGAAGAGCTTCCCGCGCAAGAAGAAGCGGCGGGCGAGGAGTTCGCGGACGCGGGTGATCCCGAGGAGGAAGCCCCGGCGGAATCCATCGAGGACGAGCGCGTTGAAGAGCCAGCCAACGATGACAAGGAGCCGGACGCGGAGACCGCTTCCCCCAAGACTTCCCACTTCCCGGACTTCTCCGCGCTCGGCGCGGAGGAGATCATCTCGCACATGAAGATGCTCATCGACAGTCATCCCGTGAATCAATTGAGGATACTCGACTCGTTGCCGGCGTTGTTCGAGGCGCAGTTCCAGAAGGAGCAGGAGCAAGCGCGCGCGGAACAGAAAACGGCTGCCGACGATTTCCCGAACGACACCAGGGAGCGATTCAACAGCATATACCGTATATATAAGGAGAAGCGGAGCGCCTATTACAAGAAATCGGAAGAAGAGAAGGAGGAAAACCTCCAGACCAAGCTCCAGATCATCGAGGAATTGAAGGAGTTGATACAAAAAGAGGAGTCGCTGGACAAAACCTTCACCGAGTTTCGCAACCTGCAGGAACGCTGGCGGAACACCGGCATCGTCCCGCAGGCCCAATTCAACGACCTGATGAAGACCTACCACCTCCACGTGGAGAACTTCTACAATTACATCAAAATCAACAGGGAGTTGCGCGACCTTGACCTGAAGAAAAACCTCGACAGCAAGATCGCCTTGTGCGAGCAGGCCGAGCGCCTGATCGAGGAAAACGACCCCGAGTACGCCATCAGGCAACTGGGGAGATTGCGCGCCGAGTGGCGGGAGATCGGTCCGGTGCCTTTCGACCAGATGGAACTGCTTCGCGAGCGTTTCAAGGAGGCCTCCAACAAAATAAGCAAGGCCTACAAGCGCTTCTACAGCGCCTTGAAAGAAGAACAGGAAAACAACCTGAAAATCATGGAGAGCATCTGCTCCCGCATGGAAGCGCTGGTCGCCATCTCCCCCGCGAGCATGGCCGAGTGGGGAAAACTCGCCGAGCAAGTCATTGGCTTGCAGGAAGAGTGGAAAGCCGCCGGCGCGGCGCCCCAGAAAGAGCGCAAAAAACTCTACAAGCGCTTCCGCGGCGCCTGCGACGCCTTCTTCAGCAACAAGCGGGAGCTTTACCGGAGGTTGCAGGAGGAAAGGGAGAACAACCTCAAGTTGAAAATCGCCCTCTGCGAGAAGGTCGAAGCCCTGCAGGACAGCACCGAATGGGGATCCACCGCGGAAAAAATCAAAAGCCTCCAGCAGGAATGGAGGGAGATCGGCAACGTCCCCCAGAAGCAATCCGACAAAATATGGTTGCGCTTCCGGACGGCCTGCGACGCCTTCTTCAAGAGAAAGGTCGCCGTCAGAACCGACCAGCGCCACAACCTGTCCCTCAAAAAGGCCCTCATCAGGGAGATGCGCGATTACGTTCCCTCCGGAAACAGCGAGCAAGACATGGCCGCGTTGACCAACTTCCAAACCCGCTGGTCGGAAATCGGCTTCGTGCCGGTCAGGGACAAGGAGGCCGTCCAAACGACGTTCCGCGAACTCATCGACGGACTCTTCGAGAAGGCAGGCATCAGCGAGTTTGACCGAGACCTCGAACGCTTCAAGTCCAGGGTAAACACCCTCGAAGCCAGCGGAGAAGCAAAAGAGATCAAGATCATCCACGAACGGGAAAGACTCGTCAACAAGATCAGGCAAATCGAGGCTGACCTCCACGTCTGGGAAAACAACATCGGCTTCTTCTCCAAGTCGAAAAACTCGGAGGAATACATCAAAGAGTTCTCTTCCAAGATCGAAGAAGCCCGTCGCACCTTAGCCCTGATGCAGGAAAAACTAAAGGTCATCGACGACATGATATAAAATAAAGGAGGGGGCCGCGACCCCCTCCCCATTATTTTCATACCTTCGCGAATCGTGAAAAATTTAATAAAACCACATGCCGTGTCTATAAAATACGTCTTTGTCACCGGAGGCGTGGCCTCTTCCCTGGGAAAAGGAATCATCGCGTCCTCCCTGGCAAAACTCTTGCAAGCCAGGGGATACAAGGTGGCCAACCAGAAACTGGACCCCTACATCAACGTCGATCCGGGAACCCTCAACCCCTACGAGCACGGGGAATGTTACGTCACCGACGACGGGGCGGAAACAGACCTCGACCTCGGCCACTACGAGCGATTCACCAACTGCCCCACCTCCCAGGCCAACAACGTCACCACCGGAAAAATATACCAAAACGTCATCAACAAGGAGCGCCACGGGGACTACCTCGGGAAAACCGTCCAGATCATCCCCCACATCACCGATGAAATCAAGCGAAACATCCAGTGCCTGGGGGCCAGGGGAGACTACGACGTCGTCATCACCGAGATCGGAGGCACCGTCGGCGACATCGAGTCCCTCCCATTCATCGAGGCCGTCAGGCAATTACGCTGGGAGCTGAACGAAAAATCCGTCTTCATCCACCTCACCCTCGTCCCCTTCCTCGCGGCCTCCGGCGAGTTGAAAACAAAACCAACCCAACACTCGGTAAAAGCGCTGCTGGAGACCGGCGTACAACCCGACGTCCTCGTCCTGCGCACCGAACACGAGCTAACCAAAGAACTCCGGCGCAAGGTCGCCCTCTTCTGCAACGTCGCACCCAACGCCGTGATCCAGTCCATCGACGTGGACACCATATATAAGGTACCCATCAAAATGCGGGAGGAAAAACTGGACGAGATCGTCCTGAAAAAACTGGAACTACCACTCAACCACGAGCCTGACCTCCGATCATGGGAACTCTTCCTGGAACGCCTCGAGCACTACTCCCATGAGGTCTCCATCGCCCTCGTCGGCAAATACGTCGAACTCCACGACGCCTACAAATCCATCGCCGAATCCTTCATCCATGCCGGGGCCGTCAACGACTGCAAGGTAAACGTCAAATGGGTACACAGCAGCGAGATCACCCGGGAAAACGTCGGCGAGATCATGCAAGGAATCGACGGCATCCTCGTCGCTCCCGGCTTCGGCAACAGGGGCATCAAGGGAAAAATCAACGCCATCGAACACGCCCGCGTAAACGACGTCCCCTTCCTCGGCGTCTGCCTCGGCATGCAAATGGCTGTCATCGAGTTCGCGCGCAACGTCCTGCACCTCGATGGAGCAGACTCCACCGAAATGACCCCCGCCCCACCGTACCCCGTCATCGACATGATGGAATCACAAAAAATCATCATCGACAAGGGCGGAACCATGCGACTCGGCGCTTACAAATGTCTCCTCAAAGAAGGATCAAAGGCCCGGGAGGCATACCAGGGAAAACCGGAAACCGATGAAAGACACCGCCATCGCTACGAGTTCAACAACCAGTTCAAAGAACAATTCGAGCAAGCAGGAATGATCACCACCGGCGTCAACCCCGAAACCGGCCTCTCGGAAATCGTGGAAATACCCGCCCTCACCTGGTTCGTCGGCACACAATTCCACCCCGAATACAAAAGCACCGTCACCCGGCCACACCCCCTCTTCGTCGCCTTCGTTAAACACGCGCTCGCCAAAAAAAATAAAACAAACCCTTAATACTCACCCCACACGATGGATAGAAACACCACAACCGGCCTCGTCTGCATCCTCATCATCTTCATCGGATGGTACTTCATGATGGCCCCCTCCCAGGAAGAAATCAAACAACAACACCAGCGAGACTCCATCGCCAGGGCTGAGGCGCGACGAGAAGCCACCGAACGAGAAAAAAACGCCTTCCGACAAGCACAACAAGAACAAATCACCACCACCCCGGCCACCCCGTTCGGCCCTCCAGCCACCGAAACACAAACAATCGTCCTGGAAAACAGCCGGATCAAACTACACCTCGACACCCGGGGAGGAGCAATCACCCGCGTCGAGCTAAAAGAATACCGAACCCACGACTCCCTCCCCCTCGTCCTCTGGAAAGAAGGACAAAGCGCCTTCGGCCTAAACTTCTACGCCAACAACATCCTCGTTAACACCGAGAAACTCACCTTCTCGCCCACCACCGACGCCCCCCGACTCGACGCCACCACCGTCGCCCGATCCCTGACCCTCAGGGCACGCGCCGGGGAAGACAGATACCTCGAGTACAACTATACCCTGGCCCCCGACTCCTACCAGGTCGAACTCACCGTCACCGCCCACCGCCTCAACGACCTCATCGCCAATAAAACAAACTTCCTCGCCCTCAACTGGAAACTCAACATGCCCCAGCTCGAGAAAAGCAGGGACTTCGAAAACCGATACACCGGCGTCTACTACCGCTACACCGAAAACGACGTCGAAAACCTCTCCACCTCCAGCAACGAACGAGAACAACTGCCCAGCAAAGTCAAGTGGATCGCCTTCAAACACCAGTTCTTCTCCTCCATCCTCGTCGCCGACAACGCCTTCTCCGACGTCACCGTCTCCTCCGACATCGCCACCCGCGCCGGATACCTCAAAGAAGCCCGCGCCGAAGCCTTCCTGCCCTACCTCGGGGACGAAAACGAAAGCCACGCGCTACAGTTCTTCTTCGGCCCCAACTCCTTCCCCGTCCTCCAGCAATACGGCGACGCCCTCGACTACCCCGAACTCGTCGACCTCGGATGGAAATGGCTCGCGTGGATCAACCGCTACATCGTCATCCCCATCTTCCACTTCCTCGAGAGAAACGTCACCCTCAACTACGGCCTCATCATCTTCCTACTCACCCTCATCATCAAGATGTTCCTCTTCCCACTCACCTACAAATCATACCTCTCCCAGGCCAAAATGAGGGTGCTCAAGCCACAAATCGACGAGATCAACAAACGCATCCCAGCCGATAAACCCATGGAACGCCAGCAAGCCACCATGAAACTCTACAAGCAAGCCGGCGTCAACCCCATGGGCGGCTGCCTCCCCATGCTCCTCCAGTTCCCCTTCCTCGTCGCCCTCTTCTACTTCTTCCCCGGCGCCATCGAACTGCGCCAGCAAGGATTCCTCTGGGCCACAGACCTCGCCTCCTACGACTCCATCCTCGACCTCCCCTTCCGCATCCCCGGCTACGGGAGCCACGTCAGCCTCTTCTGCCTCCTCATGACCCTCACCAATATCCTCTACACCGTCATGAGCCAGCGCAACCAACCCGTTAACGACCAGATGAAAAGCATGAGAATCGTCATGTACCTCATGCCCGTCATCTTCCTCTTCGTCTTCAACGACTACTCCTCCGGCCTCAGCTACTACTACTTCATCTCCCTCCTCATCACCATCATCCAGACATGGACCATCCGACGCTTCGTCGACGACGCCAAACTGCTCAAGGAGATCGAACGAGCCAAGTCCAAACCCGTCAAACGCTCCAAGTTCATGGAACGCGTCGAGGCCGCGAAAAAAGAACAGGACAGAATAAGAAGAGAGCGCCAGAAAAGATAACACCCCTCCCCGCCGCTCCCCCTCTCTCCCTGAGGTTCACTTGCCAAGCCGAGGCCGCGTAGCTACCTAATATTCATAACCGGTACCCATCGGGCGCCGGTTAAAAGGGGATTCAATGCCTCCCCCTCTCTCCCCTGAGGTTCACTTGCCAAGCCGAGGCCGCGTAGCTGCATAATCTTTGTAGGCAGCACCCTCAGGGTGCTGTATCACGCGCGTTCGCGTTAGGATAGGCCGCGTAGCTGCCTAACTTTTTCGGGCAGCCGCCTCTTAAGTCTACTACCCCTTGCCGGTCTACACCCGGGGAAACAGATCACGCGAAAAACGGTGGGGGAGGGGCGGGGGAGAGCGCGCGATTCACGGAATGATCGTCCACTCGATGGGGCCGAAGTTGCCCTTTTTGCCTCTCGTGTTGATCCAGCGCAGGGCGTAAGTGAGGCTCTTGCCGCGCTCGCTGTCATCGAAAAAAAAGACGTACGGGGTGGTGGTGGAGTACGCCACGTTCATGAGAGCCGAGAGACTCGCGAGCGGCTTGTCGGAGACCGCCCACCGGATCTCGGCGTGAGCCTGCCCGTCCGGCTTCCGGCGCACCACCCGATCCCCCTCGCGATTGCCAAAGTGCAGCCGGACAATGCGTAACATGGACGTGTCGGCCCGCGTCGCCGGCCCCGTGCGACACACCTGGGCGCGTCGCCTCGGCCCCCTGAACCGCGAGGGCATCCTCATGGTCATCAGGTCACAGTCCCCGACCAGCGGCGTGGATTTCATGAACCCGGTATACAAATCCCGGAACGTCCGCTTCATTTTCTTCTCCTCGCGGCGCAAATCGGCCGTGTGCAGGCGCGTTCTCATTTGCGGATTTTTCCACGCCTCGTAAGCCTCCCTGTAGACCTCGAGATCCGGTTTAAACCTCTCCTCGACCCACTTCCGTTGCGGGGAATCCGGCAGGAATCCCATCTTCTCCATATGCTCCTCCACGAAAAGATACTGCGCGCACTGTTCTACCTGCATCTGAAACTCGTAATGGTTATTCTTTACCCAATCTTCATACCTTGACATTTTTCATTCATTTTTAGTTATTTACTCCATATCATTCAATCTCCCCTCGTACACCCTCCCTCTCCTGCTTTCTGACTTCCCCAACCAAGATTTTGAGTTCCCCAACCGGAATTTTGAATTCCCTCGTCGACTTTTTGAATCCCCCAACCAATATCTTGAGTTCCCCAACCGGGAATTTGGATTCCCCCGTCGACTTTTTGAGTTTCCCAACCGGAATTTTGAGTTCCTCCGTCAGTTTTTCTAACCCCAACATTTTGTATCGGCGCTACAAAGTTATATGTTGTACCTACAATTTCCAAGCTTGGAGCTACATTTTTTTTCATTGGAGCTACAATACTGAAAATCAAAGCTACAACATCTAATAGTGTAGCTACAATAAGAAAAATTGTAGCTCCAATAATGATTATTGGAGCTACAATAATGAATATTGGAGCTACAACATTCAGTATTGTAGCTCCAATAATGAATGTTGTAGCTCCAATAATGAATGTTGTAGCTCCAACAATGAATATTGTAGCTCCAATAATGATTATTGTAGCTCCAACAATGAATATTGTAGCTCCAACAATGGTTATTGTAGCTCCAACATTTGATATTGTAGCTCCAACAATAAAGTGTGTAGTACAAAATTCCGGTTGGGGGATTCAAAATCTTGGTTGGGGGATTCAAAATCTTGGTTGGGGAATTCAAAATCTTGGTTGGGGAATTCAAAATCTTGGTTGGGGAATTCAAAATCTTGGTTGGGGAATTCAAAATTCCGGTTGGGGGATTCAAAATCTTGGTTGGGGGATTCAAAATTCCGGTTGGGGGATTCAAAATTCCGGTTGAGGGATTCAAAATCTTGGGAGGGGATGGCAAACCGAGGGGAAACGACGCGGGAAGGGAAGGGGGAGAGGGGAGAGGAGAGGGTGATGGG
>JAIROI010000075.1 GCA_031257615.1 Odoribacteraceae bacterium | reverse complement strand
CGTGATCCT
Organism: Odoribacteraceae bacterium; assembly: GCA_031257615.1. Classification (GTDB taxonomy): domain Bacteria; phylum Bacteroidota; class Bacteroidia; order Bacteroidales; family Marinifilaceae; genus JAIRKS01. The sequence continues at coordinate 10,577 of JAIROI010000075.1, read as the reverse complement.
CAAGACATTCGCGTAATCCGTCAAGTCCGCCCCTTCTGCAAACTTATTCCCGCCGGGGATGCTAGAAAAAAGGAAGTTCGTCCTCAAGCAACTGATGATAACCGGGATCCCTTTCTCCGGGGCCGTCATCCCTTGTGCACTTTCCAGCGAGCAGTAGAGCGCGTGATACTTGCCTTCGCCGTTAATTCTTCGGGTAAGGTCCTTGAGGTAGGTCGTTTTCCCGCTTTGTCTCGCGGCGTGGATCACGAAATATTGCTTTCCATCGATCAGTTGCTCGACGCCGCTCAATCGAGAGGCGGCGTTGATCATGTAATGCTCTTTGTTGTTACAAGGGCCCGCGACATTAAAATACCTTTTGGGGTGCATTCTTGTTTCCATGATATAAAGATGTGTCCGCAAAGGTAATTCTTTTTGTCGGGAGACAACATACGAATGTCGGGAATCGATATGCCATCAACTCCCGACAATCCTCAATATTCCCGCGTTAATCCCAGTTACTTGTCAGGGTACGTCCGGTATAGCTGCTCGAGTTGGGGAACCTGTACTCCATGTCGACGACGCGTCCGGGGAGATCTATCTCGTAGAGTTTGTTATCGGCGGCCATGAGGCGATCATTCTCGATGTTCAGGATAACAAACTTGCCGTTCGAGAGGACGACGCCGAGTTCAGACTCCTGCGGGTTGGAGGCCATTTTGACGACCTCGGGAGCGTCGGGGAAGGTATGGAAGAGCCGCGCGACCTTCGACAGGTGGTCGTACCAGTAGAGATTGTTCCCGGTGGCGAAGAAGAGGTAAGTTCTTGTTTTCAACTGGTAATACTTCGTGTTTGTCGAGACCAGGCGTTTATCCGGGAACGGGTCATTCTCGAACTCGGAGAGGGGGTAAGCCTCCGGGAGGGTAGCGAGTTGCGCGATGGTCCCCTTGCAGCGCTGCACGCGCAGATCCTCCCCTCGTCGGTAGAGGGTGATGTGCCTGGTGGTTCTGTCGGACCCCGACGACCCCTCGTCATAGAAAGCGGAGTAGAGGATCTCGGCGTTTCCCGCGTCATTGTAATCGAGGTACTCCCCGGGGAGCGCGGGGGAGGGCGCGCCCAGGACAGTCCCTCCCGCGGAGGCGTTCCCGGTGTACACCCACAGGAACTTCCCGCGTTCCTCGTCGAACAGGGCGAAGAAGTGGGACATGTCGGCCATGCCCGGGATGATCCGGTCGGCGCGGACGATCTCCCCTCGACTCTTCATCGGGAAATTGGCGAAGGCATTGACAAAAAAACTCGAGGGATTCGCGCCCCGGTAATAGATCGTCCTGTCCCCGTTCAGGATCATCGAGGAATATCCTCCCTGGTAATAATCTCGCGGAGCAAGTCCGGCGGGAGCGCCCCCGAGGAATTCCCGCGAGAGGAGGATCTCCTTCTTGCAGGAAAGCCCGTTGAAGCACGCGGTCTCGTCCTGGATGATATAGAAGGCGCTCCCGACGCTCCCGCTCCCGATGATTTGCCGCAGCGCGACGGGCTTTCTCCCGATCGACTCTCCCGGGAAAAGGCGTCCCCAGAGGTCGAGGTAGGGGACATACACCCGTTCGCTGGTCACGTCGCCCCCGATGCTTCTTTCGGGGCGGATGTAGGAGAGTTTCGACTCCTCCCCCTCTTCCCTGAGGACGAGCCATCCTTTCGCGTAGACGGATCCCCCGTTGACATACATGTTGAAGCTCGTGATCACGCCCACGCGGGTCTCCTCCGCGCAGAACTGCAGGCTTTGCGAGCCGATCAGCCTGGGGACAAAACGCAGTTCCCGGCCGTCGCAGATCTTCTCGTAGTGGCCGAGTTCGCCGTACAATCCCTTGTACTCCCACCAGAACTCGAAGCCGGTCGTGTCGTCCGGGTTCGCGAACGCGATCGTGGGGGTATACCTGAGCGTGTCGCCCATGCTGGCGTTAAGTGTAGAGGGGAAGTTGACCACCGAAACCTTGTTCGCGGGGAGGTAATCGTAGTTTCCCTTGTCTTCGTAGCAGGCCTGGTTAGCGACCAGGAGAATGAGTAAGATAGATGGGTATTTCATAATCCGAATTTAAGTTTAAGAGACTGACAATTCGCGCCATTCAACATGCAATTTGGGCCGTCCACAACGTGATTGGGGCGCCGCCCATATGGAGATGGGGATTCCCCACGCGGAGATGGGGATTCCCCATACGGACATGGGGAATCCCCATACGGACAGGGGAATCCCCATACGGAGCTGGGGATTCCCCATACGGAGCTGGGGATTCCCCATACGGACATGGGGAATCCCCATACGGAGATGGGGAATCCCCATACGGAGATGGGGAATCCCCATACGGAGATGGGGAATCCCCATACGGACATGGGGATTCCCCATACGGCCCTTTTCGGGCCAATTTCCCGCGAGGGGCGCGAGGTAGATATACTCCCCGACGCCCGTTGACTTATGATCGCGGCACTCGCCCGGGATCGAAATCGAGTTCATGGCGTGTTGTTTGAAAAGAAAGCTGTCAACGATTTAGCCACTGATAGGCACTTTCATCTCGTCGCCGTTCTCCTCGCGGAACGGCTCGTTGTTCGTAGCCTTGTACTCCTCGAGCCAGTATTTCAGCTGGAGGGAGTAGATGCGGGTCTCGCTGGCGGAGGCCCCGGTGAGGTCGGCGATGCCGGTGACGTCGATAAACTTCTGGTACTTGAGGTCGGAGTACGGCCCGAGGTAGGTGGTGGAGACGCTGGAGTTCCACCAGGCGGGTTGCGCGATCTTGTCGTGGACGACGAACACCTTGTAGCGGTATTCCCCCTGGCCGGGGCGGAAGAAATCGTTCTCCTCGACGCGGAGGACGAGCCGGAAGGAGGCCGTTTTCATGTCCGGCGCGCGGTAGAAGGTGACGAAGGAGGTATCTCGCATCGCGTTGGGTTGGAAGGTTGTCTTGTCGGGCAACTTGAAGTGCGTTCCCTCGACGGCGGTCGTGAACTGCCTGTCGACGGTGATCCTGTAGGGGGTTTCCGTCGGGTATCCCGGGCCGGTGGTCTTGACGATAAAGGCGGAGTCGACCTCCGTTTGTCCCGGCGCGAGGAGGAAGGCGACGGTGGTGGAATCTCGCGCGAGGTTTTTGACAAACTGGATGTTGTTTCCCCCGCTGTATAGGGGGATTTCGGCCTCGCGGCAGGCGGCGAGGAGCAGGATGATGATGATGAGTGTATTTTTCATGATGGATGTTGTTTACAGGTGAACGTATGCTTCCTCGCTGTAGGGGATGGGGAGCGCGTATTTTCCGGTCATGTCGATGACCCCGGCCCCGTTGTACATGGGCGCGTCGAGGCGTTTGTAGAGGGCGAATGTTTGTCCCTCGGACATGAACTCGCGGGTCATTTCCAGGTAAAGTTCCCGGAGGAACTCCTCCCTGGAGGGATTGCCGAGCAACCTCTTGGCCCCGCGGGCGGTTCTGACCTTCTCGAGCAGGGCGATGGCTTGCGGTTTGTCGACGTCGACGAGGTACTCGCACATGATGTAGATCATCTCGCTGAGGCGCGCCACGGGGGCGAGTGGCCCCTGGTACTTGATGATGTCGGCGGTGGGGTAGAGGGATTGGTTGGTGGTGGGCATGGACCATCGTCGCGACGTTTTGTCGTCATTGATCAGCCTGAGTCGGAAGTCGTCGTTGTCGTTCTCGAAGAGCTTGTCGTCGTTCTTGAGGAAGAAGGACTGGGAGGTGGAGTTGATGATGGCGGTGGAGACCATCGCGTACATATTGTTGTTGTAAAGGGCAAAGAGAATGTCCTGCGGCATTTTCCTGTGGATGCTGGTTTCGACGGTGGAGAGGTTGCTTGCCGGGGTGAAGGAGAACCAGGTTTTGCCGGTGGAGAAGCGGTAGACGCTTTTCGCGGCGTCGTGCGCGCGTTCGGCGTCGCCTCTCCACTGGTAGGCGCGGGCGAGCACCGCGAGGGCGGCGAAGTAATTGAAGCGGGCGCCGCGGGTGGAGAAGAAGGTAGTGGTGGTAAGGCTGCTGCTGGGTTGCAGCCGGTTGGTGTAGGAGGTCATGCTCGAGGCGTTTTGGATCGTGTCGGGATCGGCCAGGAGATCCCTGGCTCGTTCGAGGTCGGCGATGACGCGTTCGAGGGTGGCCGCGACGGTCAGGTGTTTCGGCTGTCTTTCCGGGAAGGCGGTGACGTAGGGGATATATGTTTTCCCGTCGTCGGCCCTGGTGGAGGGGGCGAATAGCCTGAGGATGTCGAAGTGCATCATGGCCCTGACGCCGATCATTTCGCCGAGGATCATGTTTCTCTCGGTCTCGCCGAGCGGGAAGAAATCGGGGGATTCCTTTTCGATGTGCGCGATGAGGTTGTTGCAGTTGGCGATGACGCGGTAACCCTGTGCCCAGATGGGATCGGTGAGCGCGGTGCTGAAATCGTCGCGGTACTCCCCGGCGGCGAGTTCCCGGTAGCTGACGCTGGCGTAGGGGCCGGCGGGGCCGGGCAGGCGCGCGGGGTCGTAGTTATTTCCCAGCACGCTGGCCGCTCCCCAGGTGAGTTGTTGGCCGTAGAGTTCCTTCTGGGCGAGCAGGCGGTAGATCCCGTTGACGGCGGTGCGATACCCGTCGTGGTCTTCGAAGAGCACCTCTTCTTGGACGTTGGCGGAGGAGTCGACCTCGAGCCAGTCGCTGCAGGAGGTCGCGCCCTGCAGGCAGAGCAGGGTGGCGATGATCGTGGTGATGGTTGTTCTTTTCATGGTGATGGTATGTTGACTCGGTTATTAGAAGCTCGCGTTTAACGTGAACCCGAACTTGCGGGCGAAGGGGTAGCTGGTGCCGCGTTCCTGAAAGATGGAGGAGAAGACGGCGATGTCGTTCATGGAAAACTGGAAGCGGAGCATGCTCAGTCCGAGTCTTTGGGCGAGGCGTCGATCCATGTCGTAGGCCAGCGAGAGGGAAGTAAAGGAGAGGGTATTGTTTCTTTGAACGAAGCGCGACGTGGGGCGCGTGAAGACGTACCGGTCGGAGATGGCCTTCAGGGGGGCCATATCGCCGGGTTTCTGCCAGCGCATGGTCAGCACTCGCCTGTCGGCGTTGTTCGAGGAGAGGTTGACGCTCTCGACGTTGCTGACCAGGGTGGAGTTGTAGAGGTCTCCGCCGAACTCGTACATGAAGGTGGTGTAGAGCGAGAACTCCTTGTAGCGGGCGTTGAAGGCGATCGCCCCCTGCATGAACGGCTCCGTGTTGCCGATGATGACCTGTTCGGAGGCCTTCCAGTCGTGGGTGACGCTCCCGTCCCGGTTCATAAACAGTTCGGCCCCGTTCTCGGGGGAGATGCCGAGGGACTTCATGCCGAAGATGGCGTACTCGGAGCCTCCCTCCTCGTACTTGCGGACGGGGGTGGCGTACTTGGCGTTGTAGTAGAGATTCAGGCCGTTCTCGCGGTAGTCGTTGTAATACTGGTCGACGCGGTCGTTGTACTCCTTGAGGCTTTCGGCGATCTTGATGATCTTGTTTTTATTGTGCGCCCCGTTGGCGGACACGTTGATGCTCCAGTCTTTGTTCTTGACGACGGCGAGGTTGATGGTCATCTCGACTCCCCTGTTGGAGGTTTCTCCCATGTTATCGGCGTAGGAGGTGAAGCCGGAGGAGGAGGGGATGCTGATGTTCGCGACCATGTCTTTGGTGAGCTTGTCGTACCACGCGAGGTTCAGGGTAAAGCGCCCCCAGAGGGTAAGGTCCGCGCCGATGTTCAGCGTGTTGACGTTATCCCATGTCAGTTGATCGTTTCCCATGGCCATGAGCGCGCCCCCGAGTCCGGTGGTGTACCAGTCGTCGAGCATGATCTGGTAGGTGTTTCGCGCGGCGTAGGGGGAGAAGGAGACGCGCCCGGTCTGCCCGTAGTTGACCTTGAGGCGGGCGATGGTGACGGGATGCTCCTGGAGGAAGGCCAGGCGGTGCAGGTTGATCCCGCCGCCGAGCGACCAGAAGGGAGCGAAACGCTGCTTGCTGCCGAACTTGGAGGAGCCGTCGGCGCGGACGGAGAGGTCGAGCAGGTAGGTCTCCTTGAAGGTGTAGTTTCCCTGGAGGAAGGCCCCGGCCAGGCGGGAGTTGTCGTCGTCGAACAGGGGCGTCTCTTTCAGTCCGTGGGCGTACTTCGGGTCGTGAAACTGTCCGGAGGGGAAGCCGCAGTAGACGAAGCTGGCGGATTCGCCGCGCTCCTCGTTCGCGTTCAAGACGGCGTTGAGGTTGATGTTGTGGTCGCCGATATTCCGGTTATACATCAACATCAGGTTCATGTTCCAAGAGGAGGACGAGGACTCGTTCAGGGCAAGTTCTCCCCGGTTGAAGGGGGTGTAGAGCGTGCTGCGCGCGAATTTACTCTCGGAGGGGTCGCTGAATTGCTCGCCGAGGCCTTTCCGGTAGGTGGCGGAGAGCTGGAACCTGAGCTGGAACTGGTCGAGAAAGAAGGCGTTTATCGACAGGTTATTTCCGATCTGGAAGTAGCCGTCCCTGCTGAAACTGTTCTTCTGGACGTCGAACAGGGGATTCTGCAGGGAGGTCGATCCTAACGGGCTGTACTCGTCGATGACTCCCGTCTCGATGTTGCGCGGGGCCATGTAAGGCGACAGCCGCGCGTAGGTGGAGAATGTCCCGTAGGGCGACTGGCGGGATCGCGTCCGGGAGAAGGAGACGTTGTCGGTGATTTGTATGCCCTTTAGCCGGTAGTCTACCCGCAGCTCTGCCCCGGCGCGGTCGCGGTAGGATTCTTTCATCACGCCGCGCTCCCCGGTATAGTTTACTCCCAGTCCGAAGCGCACCGCCTCGGCGCCGCCTTCCGCGTAAAGGCTATGCTGGTGGTTGATGGCCGTCTGCAGGGGCTGCGACAGCCAGTCGGTGGCGACGCCCCGGTTGATGTAGTTTAACTTCGCCCGGTAGGACTCGAGGTTCGTGTAATAGGCCCTGACCTCGTCCAGCAGGCCGGCGGCGACCTCCGCGTCGAGTTTCTCCCGCGCGTTCATCATGTTGTACGAGGAGAGGTCCGGGGCGGTGAAGGAGCCGGTCAGGTTGTACGTCACCCGCAGCTCCCCCGGGCGCGGCGCGACGGTCTCGATGACGATCACGCCGTTGGCGGCCCGCGAGCCGTACATGGCTGTCGCGGCGGCGTCCTTGAGGATCGTGATCGTCTCGATCCGGTTGGGATCCATGTCGTAGACTTTCTCCGTGGAGACCTCGTGCCCGTCGAGGATAAAGACGGGCAGGTTCGGGTTATTCTTCAGGGCAAACCGGGAGACGTCTGTTGTGGTTTGCAGGCGGTCGAGTTCCGTGATCCCGATGCCGGCGACCCCGCGAATGTTAAACTCCGGGAGGGTGTTGGGGTCGGAACCCATTTCGTTATTCCGCGCGACGCGCAACGACGGGTCGAACACCTGCAGGGCTTGCAGGACATTGCCCGTGGATACCCTCAGCAACTCTTCGCGAGTGACGCGGGTGGCCGTGCCGGTGAAGCTCGACGCGCGGATGTTCGCATAGCCCGTCACCACGACCTCGTCGACCTCCCGCACTTCTTCTTCCAGGGCGATGGAGAGCGGTTCGTCGCCCGCGCGGATCTCGACCTCCCGCGTCCGGTAGCCGACAAAGGAGAAGACGAGCGCGTTGCCCTCCTTCTCCGGCACGCCCATGCGAAATTCTCCCCTGGCGTCTGTCGCCGCGCCGACGGTCGTCCCTTTCAGCCGGACGGTCACGCCCGGTAGCGGGGCGCCCGAGGCGTCCGTCACTTTGCCCGATACCACCCGCCGCTCTTGCGCGACCGGCGGCGCCGGGATGATTACCACCGTCCGCTCGACCACGCGGTGCGAAAGGCCCGAGCCGAGGAGCACTTCCTGCAACACCTTCCCCATCTCTCCCGCGACGTCCGCGTCCACCCGTTTCACCCCGTTAATCTGCTCGACGTTGTACAGGAACGCGTATCCCGTCTGCCGCTCCAGCTCCCTGGCAATCTCCTGGAAGGTAGCCCCGCGGGCGCGCAGGGAGACCTGTTGCGAGAAGACTCGCGCGGGCAGTTGTGCCGAGAGGCAAAAGAGAAAAAGGATAAAGAATCTCGCTCGTAAGGATACTCTGCCCGAATACCTCCCTCGCGAGAGGTCGTGGTTCTTTTGGTTGTTCATAGTTTTGCGTGTTACATGAAGACGTTTGGTTAATTCTCGCGACGATGCCGCCGCGTTATTCGATGTAGATGTTGTTTGATTCGATCGTGAAGCGCGCCGCGCCGGTCATCTCCAGCAGTTCGACGATCCGGTTGAAGTTGTTGTATCGCTCCAGGTTGCCGTTGAACGTGGAGCGACGGGCCGCGTCGTTCTTGAAGTAGATATTCACGTCATACCAGCGGTGCAGGGTCTTCATGATCTCCTCCAGGGTCTGTCCCTCGAAGATGAAGCGTCCCTCCTTCCACCCCGTGTACAGCCGCGTCTCTACGGTTTGCTTCCCCACTTCCCGCGTGACGAGGTCTGCCGTTCCCTGTTCATTGGGACGGAGCACGAGCCGCGCGTCTCCCAGCGAGAATTGCACGCTGCCCTCCAGCAGTGTCATCACGACTTTCCCCTCGTCAACGTATGCTCGCGCGTTGAATGTCGTGCCCAGCACGCGCGTCTCTGTCCCGTTTGCCTCGACGACGAACGGTTGCCGGGCGTCGGGAGATACCTCGAAGTAGGCTTCCCCCTCGAGCGCGACCCGCCGCTCTTTCCCGGCAAAGCGGGTGGGAAACCGCAGGGCGCTCTCGGCGTTCAACCATACGCGGGTGCTGTCCGCGAGCACCACGTGGTATTCTCCTTTCCGCGGCGTCTCCACGCGGTGCCACGCGATCTCCCCCTCCTCCCCGTCGCTATACGCGATGAAGCCGCGCGCGGTGTCCTGTGCGATCCCGTGTTCCGCGAGCAGGGGGGCGTCGCGACCGTTGCCCAGTGCCACCCGTTGTCCGTCGCCCAGGGTGAGCAGCGCCCGGCTCTCCCCGGCGGACAGCGCGAGGATCTCCGCGGAAGGCAAGGTCTCGCGGCGAGACACGAGCAGGCCAACGACAAGTAATACCGCTGCCGCTGTCCCTACCATCGCCATCGCGTGACGACGCGCGCGGCGCACCCGTTGCCGGGAGATAAACCGGCGAAAGGCCCCGGCGGTGTCGCGAGACAGCTCGTCGACCCGTCGTCGTTCCAGGAAGGCGCGGCTGGAGAATCTCTGCAGCAGTCGCGCGTGTTCCGGCGAGGCGTCTCTCCATCTCTCCACTTCCCGCGCCTCCTCCGGTGCGGCTTCTGCCTTCAGGAATTTGCTGATGATGTCGGCAAGATGATAGATGTTCTCTTCGTTCATGATGATCGCGTTTAGTAAAAGAACGACCAGAGGCGCGAAAAGTGTCGCTTCCCTCTCGATTTATGTCATGAACGAGCTGCTCCCGCGTCAGAGCAACGGCAGGAGTAGCGAGAAAAGGTGCTTGAGTTTCTCCTTTAGCAGTTCCTTGCCCCGTCTTTTTCTTGCCTTGACGGCGTCTGTCGTGAGGCCGAGCATGTCGGCGATCTGTTGGTTGTCGTAGCCGAGGAGGACAAGGTTGTAGACGTCCCGCGTGACGTCCGGCAACGCGTCGATGGATTCCTTTAGCCGGGCGTAGACCTCCTCCTCGAGGACTTGCTGGAGGAAGAAGTCGGACTGCTCCTCCAGCGCCTGCCGCGACCGGTATTTCTCCCGCGCGCGGTCGTGCTTGAGCGCGTCGAGGCACTTGTTCCGGACGCTCCGATAGAGGTATGTCTTGAGTGCGATCTCGGTCTCGACGACGGGACGCTTGACCCAGAACTCGAAGAGTACGTCCTGCACCACGTCCGCCGGCTCCTCTCGCAAGGCGTCGAGGTACTTGCCGGCGAAGGAGCATAGCGCGGGGAAGAACCGTTCAAAGAGTCGGCGGTAGGCTTCGTTGTCCCGCGCTGCCAGCGCGTCGAGCCATTCCTTTTCGTTCACGTTTTCTTTGTTCATCACGCGCGGTTTATGTGTTAAGGGATCACGGCGCGAATGTAACGCGTGTTGCGGCATTTCCAAACGCGGGCGCGATAAGGGGGGAGGGGCGCGTTATAGGCCCACGATGGTGACGGTTTTTCCGTTGATGATTTCTTTGCGGGTGTAGATTTTTTCTTCCCACGCGACGTCGGGGCGGCGGTCGAAGAGGACGAGCCAGCTTTCCGCGCAGCCGCAGGTGTCCATGTAGCGGGCGGTTTGCGCGATGCCCTCTTCCAGGTACTTCGCGCCGCGGCGGATCTTTAGCTCGATCGGGTATTTCCAGTTGTTATACGACAGGCAGATGTCGAGGCGACCCGTGCCGGGCGCCATCTCTCGCGCGATCTGGCCGCCGCCATTGACGACTCGCTGCAAGAAGGCCATTAATACAAGGTGGGCGGCGGCTTCCTTGTACTCGTATCGCTCTATCCAGATCTCGCTGTTCTCTCGCCAGAATTGCTGGAAGTCGCTCATCAGGTAGTCCATGTCGATGCGACCATCTTTCAGGTAGCGGGGCATCTGGAAGGGGTACGAGGGGTTTTGCAGGACATTCTGCGTAGAGGAGGATAGCTTGCG
>JAIROI010000006.1 GCA_031257615.1 Odoribacteraceae bacterium | reverse complement strand
AACGCGGGGGCGCGCTTGAGGTTGTTGTCGTAACCGCGCCGGTAGACCTCGACGCCGTCGAGGATCCAGTCTGTTGGCAGCATTTTGCGGGTGAGTGTGGTTCCGCTTTCGGGGTCGGTAGTGGCGGCGTCATTCGTGAACTCGCGCAACGAGACTCCCTTTGGAGTGAAAATGATGAAGCAGGGACTATTGGTGCTAAGTACCCACGAGTTGCCGAGCGCGAAGCGATAGGCGAGCAGGTAGTGCGACGCGGGGATGAGCGTGGAGGGAGAGGGATGGTAGAGGACGTTGTTAAAGTCCGCGATGTCGTACATGCAATAGTAGTTTTCGTTCGCCAGGTTGACGGATTGGCTGTACGTGGCGGTATTGTCGATGGCGCCGTTGATGGCGACCACGATTTGCTCTCCCGGCTGCAGGCTGACGATGTTCGGGAAATACCAGAAGCCTGACCCGGCGGGTACCCACCCGGCGTTTTCGTACGCGAGATTCCCGTTCGCGTCGTAGTACGCGTTGGTGTTATTCGCGTTGTAAGGGTAAATCATTCCGAAAGCAACGCTGTCGAGCGAGGCCGCGTACTCGGAGTTATTGTACAGGATCGCGTACTTGTCCATCTGGAAGGTGCCGGAGCCGTCGTCCTTCGGGCATCCTCCGATGTATAGTTCCTTGACGATTACTTGCCCGGCTCGCGAGAGGGTCATGGGCAACTGGTAGGGGGCGGAGGTGTTGGAGAGGGCCGTGATGGCGATGTTGTTGCGGGCGCCGTTGAGGATGTTAACGATGCCTCCTATGTCGGGTCTCTTGTCGGTGGTGGACAGCTCGTAGATGCCGGGGGCGACGATGAAGCTGGCGCGTCCGGCGGCGTCGGTGATCGTGTCGAAGGCGACGCCGGTGGTGGTGTTTAGAAGGTGTACCGGGATCCCCTCGCGGGCGGCGTACCCGTCGGGATAGACGAGTTGGACGGAGAAGGGGTAGGTTTTGTAGTCGACGATGTTTTCGTCGTCGATGCACGCGTGCATGACGAGCGCGGTGGCAATGAGGTAAAGTAACTTTTTCATGGATTCTTATTTATGGGTGTGTTATAATTTCAATCGTAACGATAGTCCGTAGTAGAAGGGGGCGACGAGAGCGCTGTTGTAAAGGGAGGTCTCGACGTTCATGCGCGAGGAAGAGACGCGGGCCATGTTCCTCGTGGCGTTGGTGGCGTTGAAAGAGAGGGAGGCGACGTCGCCTATTTCCTTGGTGACGCTGATGTTGGCGGAGAGGAAAGGGGAGACGCGATCGGCGTTGAGGGTAAAGAGGTAGTTGGTGGTGGCGACGAGCTTGACGAGTTCGTTGAAGAGCGCCGCGTCGTTGTCCTTGGCCCAGGCGATCTTCTCGGCGAATGGGATTTTGGTTTCCATGTCCTCGAAGGTGGTATAGTAAAGGGGGTAGGCGCCGATGTAGCGGTTGCCGCCGTAGATGTCGGTCTGGGTGGCGGAGGGCAGGTAGTCGGTGGGGTTGTCCTGGACGAACCCGCGGGGCTTTCCCCGGTACTCGCTGAGGGCGCGCGCGTACCGGTAGAGGCTTGCCTCGAGGCGCAGGGAGAAGATGAGTCGGGCGGAGGGGACGCGGGTGACGACGCTGAGGTTGGAGGTAAGCCGGCGCGATTCGCTTCCGTTTGAGACGGTCGAACTGCCGGCGTAGTAGCCGATGTACTTGTACGGCGACCCGTCGGCCATGGTGAGCGTGGAGTTGGCGGTGGCGGCGGTGATGGTCTCTTCGACCCCCTTGTAGGCGTAGAAGCTGCCGTCCCAGCGGATGGTAGTACTCAAGGCGCGGATCTTTCCGAAGTCCGCGGCCCACTCGACTCCCCAACGCCTGGAGGGAGAACCGTTCGCGGACATGCCGCGTGAAGCGAACGCGTTTAGCTCCCTGTACGCTAATTCTTCGGGAGGCAGCAGGCCGTTTTTGTCGATGGCCGTCACTATGCCGGAGACGCGGTCGATGGTGAAGCGACGATCGGCCGCGGGGATGTTGCTTCCCTCGAGCGCGGTTTGATCCGTGAGTTTGTAGGTGAACGGGGTGAAGAGGGTGACGCTGGTGTATGACCGGCGATTGATGTTGTGGAAGAAAACGACCGACACGTTGCTCCCTCCTACCTTGGCTTCGAGGCCGATCTCCAGGCGGTTGCTGTATTGCCAGCGCAGGTTGGGGTTTCGGGCGGTTCGTTTTGGCATGATGTGGTAGGCGTAGAAGGTAGTCCCGTCGCTCATTGTTCCCGGCGCGAAGGCGAGGCGGTCGGTGTAGGTCGGAGCCGGGTAGAGCGTCGAAAAGGAGGGGAGTTTCACGGACTTTCCCCAACCGACGCGCAGGGTGGTGGTTGGGGAAAGGTCGAGACGCAGGTTGACGCGCGGCGAGATCGCCTGTACTATCCCGTATTCCCCGCCGCGCACCACCGCGACGTCAGAACGCGCGCCTGCAGCCAACCGCCACCGCGCGGCGTTGATGCTCTCCTCGACGTGAAAAGCAAAGGAATGCATGAACGGCACTTCATCGTGGCGGTAGACGCGCCAGGTGGGGGCCAAGCGCGGGTCGTCGTAGTACAGGCCCCGGCCGAGATTGCCGGTAGTCGCGTATTCGACGCCGGCGGCCAGGGCGTTCTCCACCTTGCCAAGGGTTTGAAACCAGCGCGCCCTGAGAGTCCCGGAGAGGGTCAGGGGTCGGCTGTCGGTGATCGCCAGTTCGTACCAGTAGCCGGGGGGGATGAAAAGCACGGGGGCGTCGGGATTCTCGTCGTAGGCGGTGGCGACAAAGTATCCCTCCTCCGCGCCGTGGATGGCCGTCGTGGACGAGGCTCCCGACTTCCTTGTCCGTTGCTCCGCGCGCCGGTCGGCGTAGTTGAGCGTCGCGGCGACCTCGACGGCCGTGAGCCAGTGGAGACGCGGTAGCCAGTCGAGCGTCAGGCGCGCCCGCGCGGCGTAGTCTCTCTCTTTCGAGTAGGTGCCGGTGAACGCGTCGGGGTCGGCCTTCGAGTGATAGCCCCCGATGTTCCCCGTTACTCCTGCTTTCAGGCGAAACGGCGCCCCGCCGCGTCCTTTCCACGCGAGGGAATAGGAGAGCGACAGGCCGTCGCGCTCGTAAGAGGTGTAGGGGGAGGCCGGGTCCGAGATCGACCGCGCGTACTCGACGCTCGCGTTGAGCACCCCGCCGCGTTTCCCGACGGCGAATCCCTTGTTCGCGGAAATCAACTTCGTGTGGGGCTTCGTCGCCATCTCTATTATGTAAGGAGAGACGCCGGACCGGGTGTTCACCCTGACGATGCCCTGCGTCATGTCGCCGTGCTCGACGGAGGGTATCCCGGTAATCACCTCCACGCTTTCGATGTTGCTGGAGCTGATGTTGCGCGTGTCCGGGCCTTCGTTTCCCTCGAAGGAGGCGTTCTCGGAGAGACGCACGCCGTCGACTTCCACCGCGGTGCCAAAGGTCGCGTTGCCCATCTCCCCGGAAGCGCCGCGGAGGGCCGCGCGCTGCGCGCCGGAGGCCAGGTGAACGGAGCGGTTGGTGACGCCACCCGGCAAGAGGCTGGCGACGTCGTTGAGTTGGAGCATCTGCAGGTGGTCGAGGGCCGATCGCCCGATCGCGTACGAGGTGGCCATGTTATTCCCCGTCCTCCTCGCGACCACCTCCACGGTCTCCACCAGCAGGTTCTCCTGCTCCAGCAGAATCACCACGCTCGTGTCCCTCTCTATAATCAGCTCCATCGATCGCTTCACGTGCCCGAGACACGAGGCCACCAACTCCACCCTCCCGCGCGGCGCGCCCTTGATCGCGAATCTCCCGTCGATTCCCGCCACGGCCCATAACCCCCGCGCCGGGATCGAGACCGTCGCGTAACTCACCGCCCGCCGCTCCCTGCTGTCGAGCACGGTCCCGGAGATTTCGCGGGCTTGTCCCCGGGCTTTTCCGGCGACGCAAGCGATACACATCATGAAGATAACTATTCCTCTCACGCGTTTTCTAATTTGAACGCGAAGATCACCCCGCGCGACGCCGTTCGCAATCGCTGTTTGAGAGGAATTACGCGCGCCATCATCCCCACGAGTGGGGAGTTGCCGCCGCTTTATTCGGGCGTTACCCGCGTAATCCCGGAAATAGATGTATATTTGCCTGTCATTTTTTTAACATGGAACATGAACACAGAACTAAGTGAACAGGAGATCATCCGGCGGAAGTCGCTGGAAGAATTGACGCGGTTGGGCATCAACGCCTACCCCGCCGCCGAGTACAAGGTGACACACCTCGCGGAGAAGCTGCGCGAGGAATTTGAAACCCACCCGGAGAGCCTGCAGGACGCGCGCGTCGCCGGGAGAATCATGAGAAGAAGGATCATGGGCAGCGCCTCCTTCTTTGAACTCCAGGACGCGAGCGGGAGAATACAGGTGTACGTCACCCGGGACGACGTGTCGAGAGACGAGGAGAAGACCATGTACAACGTGGTCTTTAAGAAACTACTCGATATTGGAGACATCGTCGGGGTGAGCGGCTTCGTCTTTCGCACGCGCACCGGCGAGCTGTCGGTGCACGCGCGGGAATTGACCGTGCTTTCCAAGTCCCTGCGCCCATTGCCGGTGGTGAAAGAAAAGGACGGGCAGGTCTACGACGCGTTCAGCGACCCCGAGCAACGCTACCGGCAACGCTACCTCGACCTGATCGTCAACCCGCGCGCGAAAGAGGTCTTCGTGAAACGATCCGGCGTCATCAACGCCATTCGCGCGTACCTCACGGACGCCGGATGCCTGGAGATGGACACCCCGGTCTTGCAAGCCATCCCCGGCGGCGCCTCGGCGCGCCCCTTCATCACGCACCACAACGCCCTCGACGTCCCCTTCTACCTGCGCGTCGCGAACGAACTCTACCTGAAACGACTGATCGTCGGCGGATTCGATGGCGTCTTCGAATTCTCCCGCAACTTCCGCAACGAGGGCATGGATCGCTCCCACAACCCCGAGTTCACCGTCATGGAAGTCTACGTGGCCTACAAGGACTACTTCTGGATGATGGATTTCACCGAAAAAATGATCGCGGCTACTGCCCGGGCCGTCAACGGCAACACCCTGGCCCCCTTCGGCGACAATCTCGTCGACTTCGCGCCACCCTACAAGCGCGTCAGGATGGTAGACGCCATCCGCGAACACGCCGGCATCGACGTCACCGGAAAAAGCGAGCAGGAACTGCGCGACTTCTGCCTCGCCAACGACATCAGGGTCGACAACAAAATGGGAAAAGGCAAACTCATCGACGCCATCTTCGGAGAAAAGTGCGAACACCATTACATCCAGCCCACCTTCATATACGACTACCCCGTCGAAATGTCGCCACTCACCAAAATGCACCGCTCGGAACCCGGAATGACCGAGCGATTCGAACTAATGGTAAACGGAAAAGAACTGGCCAACGCCTATTCCGAACTGAACGACCCGATCGACCAGCTGGAACGCTTCAAGGAACAAATGGCCCTCTCGGAACGAGGCGACGACGAAGCCATGTTCATCGACCGCGACTTCCTCCGCGCCCTCGAGTACGGCATGCCCCCAACATCGGGAATGGGAATCGGCATAGACCGCCTGTGCATGTTTCTCACCAATAGCCCATCCATACAGGACGTCCTGCTCTTCCCGCAAATGAAGCCGGAGACAAACCAGGACTAAACATGGACTAACATGGAAGAACAACAAAAACGCCCGCGCGTCGGGATCGTCGGAGGAGGCAGCTGGGCCACCGCCATCGCCAAAATGCTCACCGAGGGAGGCGCCCGCGTCAACTGGTTCATGCGAAAGCCAGACACCATCGAGGCATTCAAGGTACTCCACCACAACCCCCGATACCTCACCGAAGTCCCCTTCGACATGACCAGGCTCAACCTCACCCACGAACTCGAACGACTCGCGAAAGCCTCCGACGTCATCGTCTTCGCCATCCCCAGCGCCTTCCTCAAAAGCGTCCTCGCCCGCTCCCGCGTCTCCCTCAAGGGAAAAACCGTCGTCTCGGCCATCAAAGGACTCATTCCGGACGAGCACCTCACCATCGGAGAATTCTTCAACCGCCACTACAACGTCCCCATCGATCGCGTCGTCATCCTCTCCGGACCGTGCCACGCCGAAGAAATCGCACTCGAACGCCTCTCCTACCTCACCTTCTCCAGTCGCGACCTCAAACTCGCCCGGGCCACGGCCCGGCTCTTCGAGTGCCACTACGTCCGCACCACCATCTCCGACGACATCTACGGCACGGAATACGGCGCCGTACTCAAAAACGTCTTCGCCATCGCCGCGGGCATCTGCCACGGACTACGATACGGCGACAACTTCCAGTCCGTGCTCATCGCAAACTCCCTCCAGGAAATGGAACGATTCGTGAGAGCCGTCGACCCCATCCCCAGGGACATCAAAAACTCCGCCTACCTCGGCGACCTCCTCGTCACCGCCTACTCCCAATTCAGCCGCAACCGCACCTTCGGCGCCATGATCGGCAAAGGATACTCCGTCAAATCCGCGCAACTCGAAATGCTCATGATCGCGGAAGGATACTACGGCGTGCGCGGCATACGCGAGATCAACAAACAATACAACGTACACATGCCCATCACCAACGCCGTCTACAACATCCTCTACGAACGCATCAGCCCCGTCATAGAAGCCAGACTACTCATAGACGAATTAAGATAACACGCCATGACATACGCCACCGAAGAAATAACCACCCCAAAACAAGCGCGCGAGTTCCTCCGCCTCCCCGTCAACCTCTATCGCGAAGACCCCAACTGGGTGCGACCCCTCGACGACGACATCAACAAAGTCTTCAACCCCGCCCGAAACCCCTACTTCTCCCGCGGCGAATGCACCCGCTGGCTACTCCGCGACCCCCAAAAACAACTTGTCGGACGCGTCGCCGCCTTCATCAATCATGACGCGTGCAGCGTCGGGGACTACCCCGTCGGAGGAATGGGATTCTTCGAGTGCATCAACGACCCCGCCGCCGCCGCCGTCCTCTTCGACCAGTGCCGCGACTGGCTGCAAGTCCGCGGCATGGAAGCCATGGAAGGACCGGAAAACTTCGGCGAAAGAAACAACTGGTGGGGACTGCTCGTCGAAGGCTTCGACCCCCCAAACTACGCCATGCCCTACAACCCCCCTTACTACCGCGACCTCTTCGAAGCCTACGGCTTCCGCGACTACTTCCAGCAATACACCTACCGCACCCGCCTCCTCGTCGAAAACCTCTCGCCCGTCGTCGTCTGGAAATCCGACCGCCTCCTCAAAAACCCCTCCTACCGCCTCGCCGCCCTCACCGATATACCCCTCTCGCGCGCCAAGGCCGCCTTCCTCGACGTCTACAACCTCGGCTGGTCCGCCGACGTCCACGGCGTCGCCGCCATGACCCCGCGACAGGTCGACGCCCTCTTCAAAAGCCTCCGACCCGTCATCGACCCCGAACTCGTCTACTTCGCTTTCTACGACGACCGCCCCATCGGCTTCTTCATCATGATCCCCGAACTCAACTACATCCTCAAGCGCCTCAACGGATCCACCCGCGGTTGGAACGCCCTCAAGTTCCTCTATTATCACCGCGTCCGTCGCGGCGACACGGCCCTTGGACTCACCTTCGGCGTCGTCCCCGAATTCCAGGGACGAGGCGTGGAGGCGGCGCTCATCAAGTTTTTCCGCGAGCGTATCGTCGACCGCGGCAGCCACTACCGCTGGCTTCAAATGAGCTGGGTCGGAGACTTCAACCGTCCCCAGATGCACCTCATGGAATACATCGGCGGCGCGAAGTGCAAAACCCATGTCACCTACCGCAAACTCTTCCGCGACTCCCTCCCCTTCCGCCGCCTCGCCGACAAGTAACCCCTCCTCTCCCCCGGCTGCCTTTTCCGACCCTTCATTCATCTTTTTCAAAAGAAAGAACCGCGAGCAGCGCCCTCCGGTGTTACATAAAACAGAGACAGAGAACCACAATCCGCGCCCCGTGGATGCTGCATAAAAAAAATACCATTGAAGGGCCGCGTAGCCCAATCTTTGCAGAAAGAAATACCATAGGACTGCGTAGCTGTCCAACCTTTGCAGAAAGAAATTCCATAGGACTGCGTATTTGTCCAACCTTTGCAGAAAGAAACTCCATAGGACTGCGTAGCTGTCCAACCTTTGCAGAAAGAAATTCCATTGAAGGGCCGCGAAGTTTCCGCCCCAGACTTCCCCTTACCAAGACGGGGCCGCGTAGCAGCCCAATCTTTGTAGGCAGTAGCCTAAGGCTACTGTATTCACGCGTACTCGCGTTAGGATTGGCTGCGTAGCTGCCTCATCTTTCCCCGCGGCTGCCTCAGGCTGCCGCGTAAAAAAAG
>JAIROI010000124.1 GCA_031257615.1 Odoribacteraceae bacterium | reverse complement strand
CTGTTGTATCCTGATCGCGAGATCTTGTCGAGTATCTCGTTGATGCGATCGTCCTTCTTTCTGCGTCGGATGTTGTATTCCCTGTCGGTCATTTCGGAGACTTTTTTGACCGTATGTTTTTTCCGTCTCGGTTGTCCGGGGTCGAGTTGTTTTCGTCGGGTGGCGAGGGAGAAGATGCAGCCGAACAGCGCCCCGCCGAGGTGCGCGATGTGTCCCCCGGAGTTGCCTTGAGGGATGCTGATCAGGTTGACGACAAGGGTAAAGAGGGCGAGGTAGATGAGGCGGGTGCGGCCGATGAAGGGTATCTGTACGGTGTGTTTGGGGAAGGTGGTGCACACGGCGAAGACGATCGCCATGACGGCCCCGGAGGCTCCGATGACGGCGGAGGTGGGGCGCAGGATCTCGAAGGCGGGGAGCTGGTTGTAGAGCAAGATGTAGGCCCCGGCCCCGGCGAGGCCCCCGAAGAGGTAGACGGCGGTCAGGCCGCGCCCGGACAGTTGTTGCTGGAAGATGGCGCCGAACAAGTATAGCCATAGCATGTTGAAGAGGAGGTGGAAGAAGCCGGTGTGCGCGAACATGTAGGTCAGGGGCGTCCACGGGGCGCGGGCGAGCCGGGTGAGGTCGGAGGGAACGCCGAGGTATTGCAGGAGGAGTTGTCCCGCGTCGTCGATTCCCGTTAGCCACGAGAGGAGTTGGAGCAGTAGGAAGATAAGGTACGCGCCGACGTTGATGTAGAGGAGCCGGGTGAGTGGCGTTCCTTGCATGAAGGAGCGTCTGATGGAGTTCCGCGGGGGTGTGTGTTGATCCATTAGTAAAATCGTTTGCTATGTTTGTTCCAGTAACGTATGATGAAGAATCCGAAGAGCATTCCCCCGAGGTGGGCGAAGTGAGCGACGTTATCTCCGGTTTGGTGTTGAATGCCCATGAAGAGTTCGAGGGCGCCGTAGCCGATCACGAAGTATTTTGCTTTTATCGGGATGGGGATGAACATGAGCATGAGTTCGGTGTTTGGGAAAAGCATGCCGAAGGCGAGCAATAGTCCGAAGACGGCGCCGGAGGCCCCGACGGTCGGGACGTTGAGGGTTTCGGAGATGACCCGTTCGTAGAATCTTGCTGCATCCAGGGCGTACGTGGCGTTCAGTTCCGGGCGCGTTGCCCATTCGTTGAGCGCGCTCGCGTTTAGCTCGTAGCCCGCCTCGCGCATGAACTCGGCGAACAGTCCGACGTCCGGGGTTGCCTGGAACGCCCGGTACATTTCGAGCAACTGGTAGTATTCGTACCAGCTGACGAAGGAGTGGAGTAGCGCCGCGCCAAGCCCCGTGGCGAAGTAATAGACCAGGAAACGCTTGCTTCCCCACACGCGTTCGAGGATGCAGCCGAACATGAACACGGCAAACATGTTAAAGAAGACGTGCATGAGGCCGGCGTGCGTGAACATGTGGGTGACGTACTGGTAGACGCCGAAGTGATCCGCGCCGGGCAAGTGCATTCCCAGCAGTTGCACGAGATCGATATGCTCGCCAACGATGTTGATCAATAAGAAAATGCCGATGTTGATGGCCAGGATGACCTTGACGGCTGGAGTGATGGATTGAAGTGCTCGCGAATTCATTTACGATTGGGTTTCGGGTACAGTCGCGGGTTTATTAAGCCTTGGGCGGTTGCGTCGACCGTGTCTTCCGGGAGGTTTCTTTTCCCTGGGGGCGTCGGGATTCTCGTTCGTTCCCGCGACGGGGGTATCCTCTTTCCTTTGTGGTCTTTTCTTTCGATCGCGATTCCTGTGCCTTTTACTTTTCTTGTCGTCGAACCGGTTCAAGCTTTCCTCGCCCACGCCGTCGGTATATTTGATGACGTGATCAGTTGCTTCACTTCCCTGGACGGTGGCCTTGGGGGGAACTTGTCCTCGTTTGTTCATGGCGATGATCTCCTTGACTCGTTCCACGGACAGTTTCACGACGGAGCCTCGTCCTTCCTTGTCGAAGGAGTAAGAGCTTGTTCTCCCGAAGATGTCTCTCTTTTGGAGGTACAACATTCCCTCTCCGGTGTTCAGCGAGGTGCTGGAGGGGGGGAACTCCTTTTGTCCTTCGAGGTAGGCGTCCACCTCGAAGTTCAGGCAGCATTTCAGTTTCCCGCATTGTCCGGCCAGCTTTTGCGGGTTAAGGGAAACTTCCTGGTAGCGGGCGGAGGCGGTGGAGACGGAGATGAAATTGGAGATAAAGGAGCAGCAGCAGAGTTCTCGTCCGCACGATCCGATGCCTCCCAGTCGTCCTGCTTCCTGTCGCGCGCCGATCTGCCTCATCTCGACGCGGACGCGGAACGTGTCGGCGAGCACCTTGATCAGTTTTCGGAAATCGACCCGGTCGTCGGCGATGTAATAGAAGATGGCCTTTGCTTTATCGCCCTGGTACTCCACGTCCCCGATCTTCATGTTCAACTCGAGGTTTGCCGCGATCTCTCGCGACTTGAGCATGGTTCCGTGTTCGAGGGCGATGGCTTCTTTCCACTTGTCGATGTCGTGCGGGGTGGCCTTTCGGTAGACTTTCTTGAGGGGGTAGCGGGCGACGTCGGTTCGTTTCAGGCGGAGTTGTTCTTGCACCAGCTCGCCCGCGAGGGAGACGATCCCGACGTCGCGTCCTTGCGCGGACTCCACCGACACGACGTCCCCGACCTTCAGGGGGATGCCGTCGGGGTTCGAGAAGAACCCCTTACGCGTGTTCTTGAACCGCACCTCGACGATATCCGGGGGGGCGTTGAGGCTTTGCGGGACGCCTTGCATCCAGTCGTGCACGGTCAGTTTACATGCCAGCAGCCGGTGGTCTACCACGGGGATCACCTTATGTAGTACCTTCTTCGCGGTTTGTCTTTCTTCTTGTATCTCGTCACTCATTATCGCGTTGTGTTTACGGTTATTTTGGACAGATGTTCTGCATGAGTTTAATGCATAGATCCGTGAAGACGATTCTCCCGTTCCCGTTCCTGAGGATATCGCGGTGCGCTCGTTCAAACTCGTCGTGCAGCGCGACGACGTTTCCCTCGTGCACGTACGGGGAGAATTTCTCGGAGAACTCGCTCTCTCGCCGGGTCATGTACACCAGCTCCTCTTTGCCGAGGTTACGAACGAAGTTCTCGCGAATCATCCGGATGCAGTGTGCCAGGAAGCTCTTTTGTCCTTCTCTGCCTTGCGCGGTGAGTTCCTTCACGAATTCGTTCACGGGGGCCATCTCGCGTTTCCAGCAGAGTCGCATCATTTGGATGAACTTTTCTTGGTTGTATATACTTTCCTCGGTCTCCTCCTTTATCTTCAGCGCCCTTCCCCAGTTGCCGCGCGCCACGCGTGCCAACTCCCTGGCTTGCTCCGCGGGCAGTTGGTAGCGGCGTTCCAATTCGCCGGCGATTTCCGAGGGGAGCAGCGGGGGGACATGCAGGCGTTGTGTCCGCGAGAGGATCGTGGAGATCACGGCCCCCGGCTGTTCCGAGAGCAGGATAAAAAGCGTGCCGGGGTAAGGCTCCTCTATAATCTTCAGCAGTTTGTTGGCGCACTCGCCCCCCATCTTCTCGGGCAGCCAGATGATCATGGCCTTGTAGTCGGACTCGTACGACTTCATCGTCAGCTCGTGCAGGATTTCCTGGCTCTCGTCGACATAGATGGTTGCTTGCGCGTTCTCGTCCGCGCCCAGGGCGGCTATCCACTCGTCCAGCGAGAAATAGGGATTCTCCAGCAGCAGTTTCCGCCATTCGTCGAGGAAGTCCTCGCTCAGCTTTCCCCTGGGCGTCTTGACCACGGGGAAGACGAAATGCAGGTCCGGGTGCGCCAGCTTCTGTATCTTTCTACATGCCGGGCATGTCCCGCAGGCCTCCTGCTCTTTTTCTCCCGTGCAAAAGAGGTATTGCGCGAACGCCAGCGCCAGCGGCAGCAGCCCGAAGCCGCTTTCCCCGCTAAAGAGCAGCGCGTGTCCCACCCGTCCTGTTTTCAGGGAAGTGAGTAATCGTTGTTTAATCTCGTCGTGTCCGATGACCTCGCTAAACAGCATGACCTACTCTTGAGGGTTCACGTTGATGTGCAGCTCGGACAGTTGTGCTGCCGACACGACGGACGGTGAATCGATCATCACGTCGCGTCCGGAATTATTCTTGGGGAAGGCGATCACGTCGCGGATGGAGTCCAGCCTCGCGAAGAGGGACACCAGGCGGTCGAAGCCGAAGGCAATCCCGCCGTGGGGGGGAGCGCCGTACTTGAACGCTCCCAGCAAGAACCCGAACTGCGCCTCGGCCTCCTCGCGCGTGAACCCGAGGCAGTCGAACATCTTCGATTGCAGGGCGGAGTCGTGGATACGGATCGACCCGCCACCGATCTCCACGCCGTTAATCACCAGGTCATAGGCATTGGCTCGCGCGCTGCCCGGGTCGCTTTCCATCTTGTCGACGTCCTCCGGCTTGGGCGAGGTGAAGGGGTGGTGCATCGCGTAGAAGCGCCGCGTCTCCTCGTCCCATTCCAGCAGCGGAAAGTCGGTCACCCAGAGGGGCCGGAACGCGTTCTTGTCTCGCAAGCCCAGGCGATTCCCCATCTCCAGTCGCAACTCGCAGAGTCGCGGCAGTGTCTTTGCCCGTTCTCCCGCGAGCAGCAGCAGCAGGTCGCCTGCCTCGGCCCCGCAAGCCGCGCCCCACTCCTTCAGCTCTTCCGGGCCATAAAACTTATCCGCGGACGACTTCAGGCTCCCGTCCTCCTGGCAACGCGCGTACACCAGCCCCCTGGCGCCCACCCGCGCTTGTCTCACGAAGTCGTTCAACTCGTCGAGTTGCTTCCTCGTGTAGCCGGCGCACCCGGGGACGCGAATAGCGCCGACGTACTCCGCCTCGTCGAAGACGGCGAAGCCTTTCCCGCGGGCGATCCCTGTCAGATCCGCGATCTCCATGCCGAAGCGCAAGTCCGGCTTATCGCAACCGTACCGGCTCATGGCCTCGTCCCACGTCAGGCGCGGGAAGGCCCCGGGATCCGCGCCGAGAATCTCCCGGAAGAGATGGCGGGTCATCCCCTCGAACACCTCCAGCACGTCCTCCTGCTCCACGAACGACATCTCGCAATCGATCTGCGTGAACTCCGGTTGGCGATCGGCCCGCAAGTCCTCGTCGCGAAAGCACTTCACGATCTGGAAATAGCGGTCGAACCCGGACACCATCAGCAGCTGCTTGAACGTCTGCGGGCTTTGAGGCAACGCGTAGAACTGCCCCGCGTTCATCCGCGAGGGAACGATAAAGTCGCGCGCCCCTTCCGGCGTGCTCTTGATCAACACCGGCGTCTCCACCTCGATAAAAGAGAGATCGCTCAGGTAATTCCTCACCGCGCGGGCCATCCGGTGTCGCAACTCCAGGTTCTCCCGCACGCACCCCCGTCGCAGGTCCAGGTAGCGATACTTCATGCGAATCTCGTCGCCCCCGTCCGTCTGCTCCTCTATAGTAAAAGGAGGCACCTCCGACGCCGAGAGCACGCGCAGCTCCTCCACCGCCACCTCCACCTCTCCCGTCGCCAGCTTCGCGTTCTTGCTCGCCCGTTCCACCACCTTCCCCTTCGCTTGTATCACGAATTCCCGGCCCAGCCGGTCGATCGACTGCTTGATTTCCTCCGACGTTTGTTCGCCCGCGACCAATTGTGTCAGCCCGTAGCGGTCGCGAAGGTCCACGAACGTCATCGCGCCCAGCCGGCGAACCCGCTGCACCCAACCACTCAAGCAGACCGTTTGATGAAGATTCCCAACGCGTAGCTCCCCGCAAGTATGTGTTCTATACATGATGTGTCTTGTTTATTTAAATGTCCTGCGAAAGTAGTAAGAAATTGCCGGTTTCGCGGCAAAACGCGCCCGAAAATTGGAAACTCCCCAAAACACGCGGGGTTTCCGGACATTTCACTACCTTTGGAACCGGGATTTTTCCCGACAGAACGTGTACTCAAGAAATCAATAAAAGCATGAATTACGTTGACATCATCTTACTCGTACCCCTACTATACGGGGCATTCAGGGGACTCTCCAGGGGATTTATCGTGGAGGTCTTCACACTGGTCGCGCTCGTCGCCGGGATATACCTCGCCTTGCGCTGGAGCGCCTCACTCGAGGGAATCCTGCAAGATTTCGTCGCGATCCCGGCAGCCTACGCCTACCACGTCGCCTTCGCCATCATCTTCATCATGGTCGTGCTCGCCGTCCACCTCCTCGGAAAAATGCTGACGAAGATCGCGAGCTTCGCCGCCCTCGGCTTCCTCAATCACCTCGCCGGAATGCTCTTCGGCATCCTTAAAATAGCGGTCTTCCTCTGCGCGATACTCTTCGTGCTGGACTCTATCGACAAACGATACGACATCATCGACGCCGCCACCAAGGACCAGAGCCTCCTCTACAACCCCCTCACCCGTTTCGCCAACAAGGTCTACCAGGCCATCATCCAACAATAAAAATCCAATAACATGAATTTTATCGAAGAACTACAGTGGCGCGGTATGATCCACGACATCATGCCCGGAACCAGTGAACAACTTGACAAGGAACAAACCACGGCATACGTCGGCATCGACCCCACCGCCGACTCCCTGCACGTCGGACACCTCGTCTCCGTCATGATGATGAAACACTTCCAGCTCGCCGGACACCGGCCCATATTCGTCATCGGCGGCGCCACCGGTATGATCGGAGACCCCAGCGGGAAATCCAAGGAAAGAAACCTCCTGGACGAGGAAACCATCCAACACAACATGAAAGCAATCAAGGCACAACTCGAACGCGTCATCGACTTCCACTCCGACGCCCCCAACGCCGCCATCATGCTCAATAACCACGACTGGATGAAAGATTACTCCTTCATCGACTTCGTCAGGGACATCGGGAAACACATCACCGTGAACTACATGATGTCAAAAGACTCCGTCAAGAAACGACTCGGCGCCGAATCCACCCACGGACTCTCCTTCACCGAATTTACCTACCAGCTCGTCCAGGGATACGACTTCCTCCACCTCCGCCGCGCCCACAACTGCCTCATGCAAATGGGAGGGTCCGACCAGTGGGGAAACATCACCACCGGGGGAGAACTCATCCGACGAAAGGACGGAGCCGAGGCCTACGGCGTCACCTGGCCGCTCATGACCAAAAGCGACGGCGCCAAGTTCGGGAAAACAGAGTCCGGGAACGTCTGGCTCGACCCCGCCCGCACCTCCCCCTACGCCTTCTACCAGTTCTGGCTCAACAGCCGCGACGACGACGCCGAACGATACATCAAAATATTCACCCTCCTCGCGCCCGCCGAAATCGACGAATTGATACTCGAACACCGGAAAGCCCCCCACGCGAGACTCCTCCAGAAAGAACTCGCGCGCGCCATCACCTGCCTCATCCACGGCCAACAAGCCTGCGACACCGCCCTCTCCGCCTCCCGGATACTCTTCGGGAACGCCACCGCCGAGACCCTCCGCTCCATAGACGAACCAACGTTCCTCGAGATATTCAGCGGGGTACCTCGCCACTCCATCGCCCACGCCGAGCTGACAACGGGCATCCCCCTCACCGACTTGTTATCCCTCAAGGCCCGCATTTTTTCTTCCAAGGGCGAGGCGCGACGCGCCCTCAAGGGCAACGGCATCTGCGTGAACAAGGAGAGAGTCGTCAACTGCGACATGATCATCGATGCCCGCCACCTGATCGCCGGCAAGTACATCCTCCTGCAGAACGGCCGAAAAACCTACCACCTCGTCGTCGTCAAAGAGTAACTCCAGCGGCCCGGGGCGGGTCATTCGACGCGACAGGCGACGCCCCCCCCCGCTCCCTTTCTCGACGCCGCCGGCAATGTCACCGGCCTACATTCCGGCTACCCCAACTACACCATCGGCCAGCGCCGCCACCTCGGCATCGCCGTCGGCTCCCCCCTCTACGTCATCGCCATCCATCCCTCCGCCAACGCCGTCACCCTTGGCCCTCGCCACCAGCTCTCGGCCCGCGCCCTCCGCGCCTCCTCCCTCAACCTCATGAAGTACGCCCCC
>JAIROI010000031.1 GCA_031257615.1 Odoribacteraceae bacterium | reverse complement strand
GGGAAGATGAGGCAGCTACGCAGCCTATCCTAACGCTGCTATGCGCATAATACAGTAGCCTTAGGCTACTGCCTACAAAGATTGGGCTGCGATGCAGCCCTTCAAAGGAATCTCTTTTTTATGCGGCAGCCTGAGGCTGTCACAAATAAAGATTAGGCAGCTACGCAGTATTTCAAAGTATTTTATTTTATGCGACAGCGCGAGGCAGTCGCGGGGGAAGGTGAGGTGGACATGTGGACTACGTCACATTTTGGTTGGTCGCGGTGTGGTAGATTTAGGATACAGCCGCCAAAGGTGGGGGCGCGTAGTAGCCCCGGCTTGACAAGGTGAAGTGTGGGAAGGTGACGTTGTGATCGTTTATGTATTCTTGCGTCGTGCAAGGCTGCGTAGCAGCCTAATCTTTGTAGGCAGTACCCTTAGGGTGCTGTACAGCGAATATACGTAATGAGAATAGGCTGCGTAGCTGCCTCACCAACGTGAGGCAGCTACGCAGCCTATCCTAACGCTGCTATGCGCATACTACAGTAGCCTTAGGCTACTGCCTACAAAGATTGGGCTGCGATGCAGCCCCGGCTTGACAAGGTGAAGTGTGGGAAGGTGACGATGTGATCATTATGGTATATCAGCCGCCAAAGGTGGGGGCGCGTAGTAGCCACGGCTTGACAAGGTGAAGTGTGGGAAGGTGACGGTGTGATCGTTTATGTATTCTTGCGTCGTGCAAGGCTGCGTAGCAGCCTAATCTTTGTAGGCAGCACCCTAAGGGTGCTGTACAGCGAATATACGTAATGGGAATAGGCTGCGTAGCTGCCTAACCAAAGTGAGGCAGCTACGCAGCCTATCCTAACGCTGCTATGCGCGTAATACAGTAGCCTAAGGCTACTGCCTACAAAGATTGGGCTGCGATGCAGCCCCGGCTTAACAAGGTGAAGTGTGGGAAGGTGACGGTGTGATCATTATGGTATATCATCCGCCAAAGGTGGGGGCGCGTAGTAGCACAATTTATTACTTCATGTACTTTACTAATGATATGCTGTCGGAATATGTGCGACAGTATGAGGCTGTCGCGGGGGAAGATGAGGCAGCCGCGCAGCCTATCCTAACGGGGCGGATTTATATCAGTGATGCCGGCGCCGACCGCGGAAGAGCGGTAGTAGAGCCTGTCGTTGCTTTTCGCGAACAGCAAGACGTCGATCCCGGCGACCTTGTTGTCGTTTTCGGTTTCGGGCGCGTCGGCCCTGGTGGGGGAAGACGGCGTTGAGAGAGAGAGCGAGACGAGCGCGAGGCGACCAGTCTCGTCTTCGCTGACAGCGCGAACGCGATCGTTTTTACTGTATCCGGCAATGAGGAACAGCGTCGCGCAGCGTGGGGTCGGTAATCTCGACGCGCTTGTTTGGGATCGCTTTTCGGCCGGTCGCGGGATGTGCGAATCGCTGACGCCGCGTATGGTTAGTTGTTTTTCCATGTTTATTCGCGTTAGATCATCAACTCGCGCTTTGATTTGGCAGAGCCGCGAAGTTTATCTGTATCGCGCAAGCGCTGGCGACCGCGTGCGCGTTTTTTATCTTCCCTCTCGCGCGCGATGGTAGTAAAGGATGATTTTCTTATCTTTGCCGCCGGAAATAGATGCTAAGAAGTATGAACATGAAAGACTTTATCGCGTTCGCGACGTGCGCGGCAGTCGCGATGGGCTGCACCCGCGGCGACGACGATCGCGAGGGATACGAGAAAACGAGTATCGTGCGCGTGGGCGACGCGTTGCCGGAGTTCGCGGTTTTCAACGGCGCGGACACCGTGACGACGGCACAACTCGCGGGTAAGAAGACGTTGATCGCGCTGTTTGTCACCACGTGTGGCGATTGTCAAAAGGCCCTGCCGGTGATTGATTCGGCGTGGCGGGAGTTGCGAGACGAGCCGGGAGTGGTTTTCGTGCTGGCGTCGCGGGGGGAGCAATTAGACGCGGTGGCGGCGTACTGGGCAGAAGCGGGTTTCGCGACGCCCTTCTATTTAGACGAGCAACGCGATATGTTTAACAAGTTTGCCACGGCCTACACGCCGCGCGTCTATCTCGCGGACGGGCGACAGCGCGTGACGGAGATGCACGTGGAAGTATTCGAAATGAATAGCGAGGAACTGTGCCGACGGGTGAGGGCACTGGAAAGCGGCGAGCCGTAGACCTCAGCCGAAGAGGGTTTGACAGATTTCGGTGATACGGGAGACGAACGCGACGTTGATGCGCGCGGGGATTCTCGACAGGCCCTTTTTGTTGCCGGCGGGGACGTAGATGCATTTGAACCCGAGCTTCTCGGCCTCCGCGATCCGTTGTTCAAGCCGTGCAACGGCCCGGATTTCCCCCGACAGGCCAACTTCGCCGGAGAAGAGCGCGCCGCGCGGCAGCGGGACATCCGCGTTTGAAGACAGCACGGCCATGACCACGCCGAGGTCGAGGGCAGGATCGTTTACGCGAATCCCCCCCGCGATGTTGAGGAACACGTCTTTGGAAGCGAGTCTAAAGCCGGCTCGCTTCTCGAGGACCGCCAGCAACATGTTGAGACGGCGCGTGTCGAAGCCGGTGGCCGATCTTTGAGGCGTGCCATAGGCCGCCGTGCTGACGAGCGCCTGAGCTTCGAGAAGTATGGGCCGTATGCCTTCGACGGTGGCGGTCACGGCGACCCCGCTGAGTTCCTGCTCGTGCGTTGAGAGGAGTAGCGCGGAAGGATTGGGCACCTGTTTCAACCCGGTTTGCACCATCTCGTAGATTCCGATTTCGGACGTCGATCCGAAACGATTCTTAACCGGCCGGAGCACGCGATACATGTATTGCTGATCGCCCTCGAATTGCAGTACCGTGTCCACCATGTGCTCGAGGAGTTTCGGGCCGGCGAGCTGTCCGTCTTTAGTAATATGTCCGATGAGTATGGTAGAAATGGTATTCTCTTTCGAGAAGCGGAGGAGAATGTTGGTGCATTCTCGGATTTGCGACAGGCTGCCCGGGATGGAGTCCGAGGCTCCGGTGGAAAGCGTTTGTATCGAGTCGATGACGAGTAACTGGGGTTTCATTTCGCGGGCATGCTCAAGCACGGTCTCGAGGAATATTCCTGAAAGGAAATAACAGTTGTCGTTGGAGAGGTTCAGTCGTTTGGCGCGCGTCTTGATCTGCGCGATGCTCTCTTCCCCGGATACATAGAGCACCTTACCTTGGCGATGTTGCAGCGCGATCTGTAGTACGAGAGTTGACTTTCCCACGCCCGGCTCTCCGCCGAGCAGTATCATGGATCCGGGCACGACGCCACCACCGAGGACCCTGTTCAACTCACCGTCGCCGGTGTCGACGCGCTCGCTGGCGTGGCTTTTCACTTCGGAGAGACGGAGCGGCCGCGAGGAACTCTGGGCGTACGCGGGTTTGCGAGTTGCCCCGCCTTCCTCGATCTCTTCCTCGAAGCTATTCCACTCCCCGCAGGTATTGCATTTGCCTGTCCACTTGGGTTCTCTGGCTCCACAGTTTCGACAGACGTAGACGGATTTCGGTTTCGCGTTCATGGCTCGCGGCGCGTATTATAAGGTGTTCTCGTTTTCGGGATTCCCCGGCTCGTCCTCTTGCAGCTCGTCTTCGCAAATGATGACCGGCCGGAAACCGGGCGGGGCTTCAAACTCGTCAGGCGCGGGCTGGATGGAAGCATCGGCGTTGACCTTCTGCATGAACAGCGCCCACACCGGCAACGCCATGTTCGCGCCTTGTCCGCTGGCGAGACTTTGGAAATGCACGTCGCGGTACTCGGCGCCGACCCACACGCCTCCTGCAAGATTGGGCGTGACGCCTATAAACCAACCGTCGGAATGCTCCTGCGTCGTGCCGGTCTTCCCTCCCATGACATTGGGAAGATGATACCTGTATCGCAGTCGCCTGCCCGTGCCGTTGTTGACTACCTCCTCGAGGAGCTTGGTCATCAAGTAGGCAGTCGCGCTCGTGATGACCTCCTGCGATTCCGCCTGAAAGCGCGCGAGCAAGTTACCGTACTTGTCCTCGATGCGGGTAACCATGAGTGGCGCGTTATACACGCCCTTGTTAACGAAGACCGCGAAGGCCGCGACCATCTCCTTGAGCGTGATCTCGGCGGGGCCAAGGAAGATCGACGGGACGGCCGGCACCGGGCTGATGACGCCCATTTTCCTTGCCATCTGTGCCACGGCTCCCGGCGTGAACTGTTTTAGCACCCACGCGGATATGTTGTTGACCGAATTGGCAAGGCCCCACTTCAGCGTGACCATCTCACCTTCTCGATCGCTGGTCGAGTTGCGCGGCGTCCACGGCTCGCCATCGTGCATGATGAAGGTCTGCGGGACGTTCAACACCTTCTGACACGGGTCGAGCCCCTCTTGCATGGCCAGCGCGTAGAGAATCGGCTTGATGGTCGAGCCGACTTGCCTTCTGCCGGTACTCACCATGTCGTACATGAAGTGAGAGAAGTCAAGTCCACCCGCGTACGCCTTCACGTGGCCGGTCGATGGCTCCATCGCCATGAAGGCCGCGCGGAGGAGGGAGTTGTAGTAGCGGAGGGAGTCCCTGGGCGACATGACGGTGTCTCGCAGGCCCTGGAAAGTGAAGAGCGCCATGCGCGTCGGGATGTCGAAGGATCTCCGGATGGAATCTTCACTGACCCCGGCGCGTTGCATGGAGCGGAATCTTTCAGAGGACATGATCGCCCTGTTGATGATGCTGTCGGCCCTTCCTTTTGAGATGTCATCCTGGAAGGGCGGGTTTTTCTTGCGCGCGTTTTCCTTGTCAAAATCGGGTTGGAGGGTGCCGCCGATGTGCTCTCTGAGCGCCTCTTCGGCGTATTGCTGAAGTCGGGAGTCGAGCGTCGTGTAGATTTTCAGACCGTCGGCGTAGATGTCGTAACGCGATCCGTCGAGCTTCTTGTTTTTGACGCACCAACCGTATAGCGGATCGTCCTCCCACGCCAACGAATCCGCGGTGTACTGAACCTTGTTCCAGCGATACGCGGCGGCGTCGCGCTCTGGCTTCGAAGCAGTCATGTAAAGACGCAGGTATTCGCGGAAGTACGTGCCGGCGCCTTCCTTGTGATCTTCCCGCTGGAACCTTATCGCTAAAGGCAATTCTCGCAGGGAATCGTGCATCGCGCTCGAAATCATTCCGTACTTCTTCATCTGACCGAGGACGACGTTGCGCCTGCCCAAGGCCCGCTCCGGGAAACGCGCGGGGTTGTATAACCACGGGTTTTTGGCCATTCCCACCAGCATCGCCGATTGCTCAATTCGCAGGGAGTCAATCGGGATAGCGAAGTAAACTTGAGCGGCCGAGTTGATGCCAACTGCCAGGTTCAAGAAGTCGAACTTGTTCAAGTACATCGTGATGATCTCCTCCTTCGTGTAACTTCGCTCAATCTTGACGGCGATGACCCACTCGCGGAACTTCTGCAGGACAAGTCCCACGGTTCCCTGATGGGGATTGCGCGGAAAGAGCATCTTGGCGAGTTGTTGAGAGATGGTGCTGCCGCCGCCGCTCGACGTGTTGCCGGATAGCAACCCCTTGACCACGCGCAATAATCCCCTGGCGTCAATCCCGCTGTGGCCGTAAAAGCGGATGTCCTCCGTGGCCACGAGCGCCTGCAGGACGTTCGTCGGGATGTCGGAGTAGTCCGTGTAGCGGCGATTCTCCGTCCCCCGGAAATATTTGCCGATCAGCTTCCCGTCAGCCGAGTAAACTTCGCTCGAGAAACGGCTTGTCGGGTTTTCTAACTCCTCGAACGTGGGCATGAAGCCTAACCAACCGATCGCGATCAAGTAAAAAAACAGGCAACACGAGCCGATTATAAAGAGGAAGACCCCCCAAAACACAAGAAAGCTTTTCCAGTACCTTTTTATCATGACAAGAAAATTAAGGATTTCTACGCGCCGGCAAAAGTAATCATTATTCCTTGACCCCGAAAGCGACCAGCGGCAGATGACGCGACAGCCTTTTCCCCTCGACCGCGGGCCAATTCTCGACCGATCTACTTACCTTCGCGCCCGTAAATCACACTGCATGGACTATCAGACAATACGCGCGGGCGCGCTGCCGGTCAACACGCGCTTCTCCGTCTTCTCGACCTGGACGGGGGCCAAGGAGTATCACGCCGTCTTTATCCCCCCCGCGGGGATGCCGGACGTTGCGCACCAACTCGACCTGGCCACCCGCGCCTTTCCCACCGCGTCCGGACATTCCCGCGCTGTCCCCGTCTGGCGACGCTTCTATATGAGCGACGTCGTGAACCTCCGACCGCGACTCGGCGACGACTGGCCGGCAGCTGAATCCTTCATCGGACAGGCGCTGCCGGGGGGAGAACGAGCCGCCGCACTGTGCTACTACGTCGACGACGCGCGAGTGGAACGCCGCGGAAATACGACCATCATGCAGCGCCGCGCTCTCCAACACCATTATTATACCGGACAATTCTCTACCGCGGCCGCCACCACTTCCGCGCAGACCCGCGCACTCTTTCGCGCGCTCCTGCAACAAACTACCCGACAGGGCGCGCGCTTCGCTGACGACGTTCTCCGCGCGTGGATATATATCAACGATATCGACAATCGGTATAGCGACATGGTCGGCGCTCGCCGCGACTTCTTCCGGCAGGTCGGTCTGACTCCCGAGACTCACTACATCGCCAGCACCGGCATCGAGGGAAAAAGTCACGTTCCCCGCGCCCTCCTCCACGCCGACCTGTTTGCCATCAAGGGAATCCCCGCCGCGCAAGTCACTTACCTGAACGCCCCCGACTACCTCGGACGACCCGACCGCTACGGGGTCACTTTCGAAAGAGCTACTCTTGTCGCGCACGGCGATCGCGCCCTTCTCCTCGTCTCCGGCACCGCCAGCATCGATCCTCTCGGCAATATCCTCTTTCCCCTGGACGTTCAAGCACAGACGCTCCGCACTATTCAAAATATCGAGGCGCTGTTGCATGAAGGGGGCGCGACCGCTACCGATCTCACGCACGCCCTCGTCTACCTGCGCGACCCTTCCGATTATCCTTTGGTTTCCTCGCTCGTCGCCTCTGCCTGGCCTTCTGTCCCCGCGCTTTACACCGTCGCACCTGTCTGTCGTCCAGGCTGGCTTGTCGAGATCGAGTGCTCGGCCCTCGTCGCCCGTTCCTCCCCCTTCCCTCCTTTCTAAACAACCGACGTCTCTTCCTCTCTGCCCCGACGCTCTTGCTCTCGCGTGCGAGTGAAGTCGAGGTTGTCTTGTGGAAAATACGGTGCGAGAAAAATTGTTTGCAAAAAGTGCGTCGGATTCTTGGCGCGGATGGGAATTTCTTCGTAATTTTGCCACCCGAAAATACGGACAACGTACCTCGCGTGGATGAAAATGAAACAAGCAGACCGCGAGACACACTTTACGAAACGTGAAATATTTGAAAGAACTACCAAATAAGGGCTTTGACAAGAAGCAAAGACGCCGAGCGCACCGGAATCTATCAAGCGAAAGATCCCGGCGCGTTTTTGTTTTTATCGCGGCGATGATCGCGCTCGTCGCCTGCGTGGATGACGTCGGGGGGATCAATCCGGAAAAGCGGGTCGAGGGGGACGGGACCGCGCTCGTCACCCTGTCGCTGACCGTGCCGACATCGCGCTCCCGAGGGCTGACCGAGGAGCAGGAGCAGGAGATCGATCGCGTCGACGTGCTGCTCTTTAAGGGCGAGAAACTCCGCTACCGGGCCGTCGGGACGGACGTCGCGGCCGGCGCGTCTGCCACCAGGAGTTTTACCGTGAAGTTGCCCGTTGGCGTTGGCTACCACGCGGTCATCCTCGCCAATGTCGCCGAGGGCGATAACCCGCTCGACGGTTATCCCGTCGCCTCGCTCCTCGATCCCGCCACCGCCAAGACCCGCGCGGAGGTGATCAACGCGCTCGCGAAGGAGATGGAAGACCCGCCGCGCAAGTGGACGGAGGAGTTTAACTACATCCCCATGTGGGGGTACGTCGACGGACTCGACGTGACCGATACCCCTCCCGCCGACCCGCCAAAGATTTCCCTGACGCGTATGATCGCTCGCGTCGACGTGTTCGTGGGAACGGACAAGGAGCCTGCCGTTCGCGACAAGTTCGAGTTGACGCGCGTGTACCTTTATAATTACAGTCGCGCCGGGAGCATCGCGCCGCTCGTCGATGGGACGGGATACAGCGTCGCGCAGTGGAAGGACGGCAAGGCCGCGGCGCCGCACTTGCCAGGGCTGACCAATCTCAAGGTGACCGGCCCGCTGGAGTACGTCGTCGACCCCGCCTACAAGCACGCGTTCGCGCGGGAGATCTACGCGTTCGAGGCCCCCGCCGGCGCGATCCCTCCCGGCAACGGCTGGAAAGAGAACGCGTGCCTCGTGATCGGCGGGAGCTACGAGGGCGGCGAGGAGAGCTTCTACCGCGTCGAGTTCTTGAAGAAAGGCGCGCTTGAACCCCTGGCGCTGCTGCGCAACCACTGCTACGACGTCGTCATCAAGCAGGTCAAGGGACGCGGTTATTCCAGCGAGGGGGAGGCCTATGCCAGTCTCCCGTGGAACATCGACGCGGAGATCACCGAACGGAACGACGACGGGTTGAATGACATTGTTTTTAACGACTACTACCTCGCCGTCGACAAGAACGCCCTCTCCTTTTATAAGGAAGGCAACCCCAAGAGCCTGCGCGCCCTCACGGACAATCCCGGCGGATGGACGGTGGACGCGAACGCCCTCCCTGAATGGTTGCATGTCGCGGAACCGCTCGTCGACGGCAAGGTCTCGGCCGCTGCCGACCGGGTCGTCGCGCTCATCCTGACCGCCGACCCGCTCGCCCCCGGGAAACCCTCCCGATCCTGCACCTTCGACATCGTCGCCGGCGTCCTCAGGAAAACGATCGCGGTAGCGCAATCCGCGGACGAGGAACTCTCGCTGGAGGTCTACCCGTCGGAACTGCTTTTCTACAGGACGCCGACGGAGCAGGCCCTCGCGCTTACCGCCTATTTCCCTGACGACGACGCCTACGAGTGCACTTTCTCCGCTCCCGACTTCGCGTGGGATATCTTCCCCCCGAACGCGTCCGCCGTGCACGGCGCCGCCTCCTACTCGTTCAAGCCCGCGCGGAACAATACCGGGAAGACGATCACCGGCACGCTACTCGTCTCCCTCGCCGGCCCCTCCGGCCAGGGCGTCACGCGGGCAATCCCCGTCAGGCAACTCGCGTCGGAGCTGGGACTCACCGCGGCGACCGCAAACCCCTACCCGGCGCAGGCAGGAACATACGCGTTCGACGCGACGTCCGAGATCACCTGGAAGCTCTCGACAGATCAGAAGTGGATCACCCTGGAGACTTCCGAGAACGACCCGTCGTACCATCCCCCTGCCCTCCCGTCGTATCACTACGAGTTCGGGTTGTGGGACAACACCCAGTCGTTCCTCCCGCGCTCGGCGACGATCAACGTCGCGTCGGACAACCCTCGCTTCCCCTCGCTGCCCTCTTTCGAGATCGTGCAGTCGGGCACGCCCCCCGCGCTCGCGATCACCCCGGGGACGATCGAGCTATCGGCCTCGACCGGCCCTCTACCGGTAACGCTCTCGACCAACGCCCCGTGGCGCTTCACCGTCGACGACGCCTATCGCTCCGTCGTCGGGAGCGAGAGCGTCCCCCCCGACGCGACGCAAAACGCGGATCGCACCACTCCCGCTCCCGTTCTCCCGGAACAGATATCCTTTACACCCCGGATATATTCCGATGAACACTACGTGGGAGAGGTAAGCGCCGTCGTGACATTCTTCACAGACGTGCCCGGCGCGGAGAACGCTTCGCAAACGCTTACCATTAACTTCAAAGACAAGAGAACTTACAAATTCTCGGAGGACTTCTCGGTACTGACCATTTTCCCCTACTTCCACGAAAAGTACGAGAGTAAGAACTTGTTAGCGCTTAACGCTGGGGTTATCTCGGAGCTTAGCGCCCACGCCAGCGATGTAAAAACACTCGTACTGGAGGGAGATAGTACAGTCGTCACGAGGTCTCTAATGGTGAGACTGCAGAATATACGGAAGGATATACTTCCGTCTCTGGTAAACATTTCGCTCCCGCAATTTAATGGAATTGTATCCAGCTATACTTTCGCCAAGCTCGGCTGGTTAGAAAGCGTTAATATCCCAGGAGCGATAGGTGTTAGAGGGCAAGCATTCAACGAATGTGAGAATCTGCTTAGCGTATACTTCCCGCTCGTGACAGCCATCGAGTCTAATACTTTCCTTAAATGCGAGAATCTATCCAAGGTTTCCTTCCCGCTCGTGACGAGTATCGGGAATGAGGCGTTCAAAGGCTGTACGAAACTGATCGAAGCCGATCTGCCCAACGCGTGGGAATTCGGGGCACAGGCATTCTCTGGCGTCAGCAGCGAATTCAGGCTAAAGATCAATTCACCGGCGGGAGAGGTAACGTTCGAGGATGATACTTTCGGCGCCAGCGGTGCGACAAATACCATGACTCTCTACCTTGGTGCGGGCGTGAGTCCCAATCGTCCGGGAAATCTTGGGATTGCTACCGAGTGGAACAAATTACAGTGGAATAAAGTCGAGGAATACGAGTGAGTAGAGTATAGTGAGTAGAGTGTAGAGAGTAGGGTATAGAGTATAGAGTATAGAGTATAGAGAGTAGGGTATAGAGAGTAGAGTATAGATAGCAAACAGAAAAACGGCATGCTCCCGCCGTTCTACCCGAAGTGGAGCCTATTTGCGTTGAGCACTGCGAATGTGCTAAGTGTTTTCCCGGGAGGCATCCGCGAGGCCCCCTCCCGGATTTTTTTTTATGCGGCAGCCTGAGGCAGCTGCGTAAAAAAAAGACTCCTTTGAAGGGCCGCGTGGCTGCCGCCCCGGACTTCCCCTTACCAAGCCGGGGCTGCGTAGCTGCCCAATCTTTGTAGGCAGTAGCCTAAGGCTACTGTATAGCGTAGCGCCCACGTTGGGATGGGCTGCGTAGCTGCCTCACCTTTCCCCACAGCTGCCTCGGCCGGTTTTTCTTTGTCGCCGGCTGGAGATGTCCCGACGACGACAAGTTTTTCCTTGCCGTCAGTTGACGGCGACGAATAAACGGTCGGCGATTGCTTGCCGGGAAATCCCGACAAGGAAAAAACGGTCGGCGATTGCTTGCCGTCAGTTGACGGCGACGAATAACCGGTCGGCGATTGCTTGCCGACAGTTGACGGCGACGAATAACCGGTCGGCGCCGGCTGGCGACAACGCGGCCCCTCAATGGAATCTTTTTTACGCGGCAGCCTGAGGCAGCCGCAGGGAAAGGTGAGGCAGCTACGCAGCCAATCCTGACGTGGGTATCTCGCAGTACAGTAGCCTTAGGCTACTGCCTACAAAGATGGGGCTGCTACGCAGCCCCGCACGATGCGGAGGCGTTTTCGTGGTGCTCACGAAACCGTCTCGGAGGGTCGCAGGACGGTTTCGAGAGGCTCTCGAAAGTATCCCGGAGGGCTGCGGAACGGTTTCGAGAGGCTCTCGAAAGTATCTCGGAGGGTCGCAGGACGGTTTTGAGAGGCTCTC
>JAIROI010000145.1 GCA_031257615.1 Odoribacteraceae bacterium | reverse complement strand
ACCCAAACTCAATTTGGGTTAACCCAAACTCAATTTGGGTTAACCCAAACTCAATTTGGGTCGACCCAAACTCAATTTGGGTTAACCCAAATTCAATTTGGGTTAACCCAAATTCAATTCCGGTTAACCCAAACTCAATTTGGGTTAACCCAAATTCAATTCCGGTTGACCCAAATTCGACCGGGGTTAACCTCAAATTACTGTAAAACAGGATATTTTCCATTTTGGTGATGTCGCGATAAGAAAGGCGCCGTTTTTCACGACTCGCGAGCGGGTTCCCGTGGCACGGAAAGCCCGCTCGCGAGCGATAAGGCGCGTTATGGACGCGTAAGGGTGATGACGTCTTGCCCGCTTCCCTGGTTCCAGGTCTCGTACAACTCAAAGTCGAGGTAGAACTTCCGGAGTTTGGGGTCGTAGTAGGACTTGTCGTTCGAGATGGTGTTGCTCGGATCCAGGAAACCTACTACCTCCACGCGCAGGCAACGCGCGGCGTAAGGCGATTCTTCGGCGCGCATCTTGAGGAGTAACGGGTAGACCCAGTTCGCGCCGCCTCCCGAGAAGATGTAGTCGAAGTCAAGGGAGCCGAAATCTCCTCGCCTGTCCCAGGCCCACTCGAAGTCCTCCGGGGCCAGGTTCAAGTACTGCTCCTTGGTCAGCACGGGACTGCGGACGTCGCCCCTTCCCCTGGACTCCTGGAGGATCTCCAGGGTGTAGGCGCCCTCGAGGCCCGTCAAGTCGGCCATCGAGTACTGCTCGACGGTGAACGCGACTGTCATCCCGTCGTCTGCCGCGCCGAGCTTCACGGTCGCGTGCCCTATCCGGTATAATTCCGTCGAGGCGCTGACCGAGAAGTTGACGGTTGTCCCGTTCCGTTCGCACGTCAGCCACGGGACGTCGCTGGTGACGCTCCACGTTGCTGCTGTCTCGACGGTGAAGCTGCCGCTCGCGGCGGAGCCGTCGGTGATGACGAGCGAGTCTCGCGAGATGGCCAGCGTGGGCGGGTCTTGCGTCACGGCCAGGTTTAGCGTGCGCGAGCCGGCGGTGAACTTGACGGTGGCGACGCGTCGGGCGGCCGTCAGGTTTTCAAGCGCTGTCACGATCAGGCGGTCTCCACTCTTCTGGTAGGAGAGCCAGTCTTCACTTCCCGCGATGAAGTCCCACGAGTCGAAGGTGGTCGAGATGACCAGCTCTCCCGTTTGCGCGCCGGCGTCGAAGCTGATCCTGGAAGGTTCGGCGGAGAGTTCGGCAGCGACGGTGGTGAAACTGCGGACAACGGAGTAGGCGACCTCGCCGCTCTCGAGGAGGGCGTAGGCGACGTAGGAATAACGGGTGGCGGACTCGCAGTCGGTGACGTCGAAGAGGTATTCACCCTTTTTCTCGGTGGAGCTGACGACGACGCCGTAGGTGACGAGCGCGGAGAGGTCTGTCTGCAGGCCATAGCGTATGCCTACCTCCTTGATCCCGTCGGTGGAACTGACGATGACTTGCACTTGCGCGGAGGTGGGGGTGAGGGAGGCCTCGACGGGGCCGCCGTTCACGTTGACTTCCGGCGCGCCGATGTTTAGTTTTTCGGTCTCGCAGGAGATCATCGCTCCGGCGAGCGCCCATATCAGGAATATGTTTGTTTTCATGGGTATTTATTTTTTGGATGTGTTCGTGAATTTGACTTTGTATGGATACTCCTCGTCGTTGGTGATGTTATCCTCCCAGACGTGTTGCACGTGGGTCGTTGGCGCGCCGGAGACGACGAGCCAGAGCTGGGAGAGGTTTTCGGTGACGGCGAAGGAGGCCGTGCCTTCATCATCGCGGTGGATCGCGCCGTAGACGGGCGTCCATCCGTCGCTTTTCACGCCGACGAAGCCGTAGCGCCATCCGGCGCGGGAGTCGGCAAAGGTGCGGTAGCGAGAATCCCCTCGGACGCCCTTGAAGTCGACGGAGACGGTTGTCCCGACGGCGGGAACGGTGAGCGGGATGGCGTTGTAGCCGTAATCGTGCGGGGCGAGGGCGCCGTCGTTGATGAGGCTGGTTCCGGGGTCGGTCTCCCTGTTGAAGTCGGGGGCGACGATCCAGTAGCCGTCAGGCTCGGAGAGCAACTTGGTCTTGTGGGTATACCACCTGGCCTTGTCGGCGGTCGAGGACGCGTTGATGACCTGACGGTAGGCGTACCCCCGCGGGTAGTCCCACGTGATGTTGCGGCAGGCGGACTCCCAGACCTCGTCGTTAAACTTGGACTGGGTGACGCCGGCGACCTTCTTGTAGGTGTCGACGGGGTCCTCGCCGTAGGTGGCCTCCCGCCAGACGCGAGCGAGGAAGTCGAGTCCGTGGAGCACGCGCCAGTATTCCACGAGGTAGAAGTTCTGGTAGCGTAGCCACTCGTGGGCGAAGCCGAGGTGAGTCTTGGCTATAAACTCGCCGACCTGGCTGGTCATGTCGTGGTAGAGCTGCCAGGACATGTACTGCGCGCAGACCTCCCAGAAGAATCCGACAGCGCCGGGGTTGGGGCCGATGGAGGTGTTGTTGTAGCCGTACATGCCGTCGCAATAGACCTGGTACTGGAAGGTGTGGCCGAACTCGTGGGCGATGGTCTGCCCGACGGGGTGCATCGTGGCCGGGTTGACCCAGAGGGCGCCGATGACGTAGTCGTAGCCGCCGCCGTATGCCGCCCAATCGGTCTGGTAGAGCACGCGGACGATCATCTTGAGGGAGTCGGTGCGCGAGTCGCCCGGCTCGATGAACTTCAAGGAGTCGCGGTAGTAGGCGTAGAACTGCTCGCCCTTTTCGAGGAGATCGTAAACGTCGACGCGGAGATCCGACGAGATGGAACTGGCGTTCGGGTCGTCGCCGAATCCAGGCTCCCAGAAGACCACGATGTTCTCGGAAGAGGCCATGCGGTGGTAGCTCCAGGTGCTATTCTCGTTGTAGAAGTTCATGTTGCGGATACCGTCCTGCGCGGGCTTGTATATCTTCTTGCCGCCGGGGATCACGGTCAGCTTTCCCTGGACGTCGCTGTCGGCAAGGGTGGCGCTGATCTCGAAGACCCCCTTCTGCTGGACGGCAACGTAGCAGTCCACGAAGACGTCCTTGTTGAAGGCGTTGTTGGCGGCGTCGATGCGATAATGGACGCTGTTGTCCGCCTGCGCGGCGACGGGGAAGACGGGCACGGGGTACGGGATGACGATCGCGTCGGAGGTATAGATGATCTCCGCCCACGGGTTTGCCTTCTCGAAGGTGTTGAGGGTGGCGTTGCGAGGCGCGAGGCGATCGCCCCAGCCCACGGGCTGCCGACGCCTGTCCTGCAACTTCACGATGATGTATCCCGACTGCGCGTTGTACTTCGATCCCAGCGAGGCAATGAAGGCGTCCAGTTCCTCGCCCGTCAACTCGCGGCTTGTCGCCGGCGAGGAGACGTTGTCGGCGGAGGTGCTGACGCGCCAGCCGATGGTGGCGTCCGCGGCGGAAGCCCGCGCGTTTTCCCTTAGCTGGATGCGGCAGACGCCCTCCTTCAGTTCCTTTTTCCCGTCGTGCTCGATCTCGAGGTCGACGAGGTAGACGCCTGCCGGGATTTTCCCGCTACCGGCACCCCAGAGGGATAGCTTGCCGGTGGAGGGTTCGACGGAGAGGGCGCTCGTCTGCAACGGGGTGTACTTGGACATGACGGCTTGCAGGGTCTTGTCCGTCTCCGGGTTCACCGGGCTGCTCCACCGCGCCACCTCGCACGGGGCGAGGAAAAGCGGCTCGCTCTGCTTGGTGGAGAAGTTACGGACGTCTTTGATGCTTACCGCGATCGCGCCCGCGTAACCGGCAAGGTCCAGGGCGGGGCTTTCGTAGTTCACGCCTTTCGTCACCGTGAGCAGCGAGGTGCTGTATCCGACGTCTCCGAGGTCGGGCGCGAGTCCCCCGCC
The DNA here is from genome assembly GCA_031257615.1 of Odoribacteraceae bacterium. GTDB lineage: Bacteria > Bacteroidota > Bacteroidia > Bacteroidales > Marinifilaceae > JAIRKS01. The sequence continues at coordinate 16,299 of JAIROI010000145.1, read as the reverse complement.
GTCGTCGGAACAGGCAAGGAGGAGGAGCGCCGCGCCCCAGGTCGTTACAATGGTTCTTAGTCTCATGATGCTCATGTTATACGATTACCGCATCCCCCCGGATAGGGGAGATGCGAGTAGGTTTTATTCGCGGGCGGTGAGAGCATATTCGTCCCAGCCGCGGTTACTGTTCCAACTCTCGAACATCTCGATGTTGATCACGAGCTGCTTCTTCTTGGGATTGTAGTATGACAGATCCTCGTAAGTACGGTTTCCAGTCGGGCTAAACGGCTCGAGGAAGGAAGTGACTTCTACCCGGTAGCATCCCGGAGCGTAAGACGCTTCCTCGTAAATGAGTTTGAAGCATAGTGGATATACGAACTGTGCCCAACCGGATGCGGCGAACATGTAGTCGAAGTCGACCCCTCCAAACTTTCCTGCTAAACCTGCCCACGGGAAGTCTGCATCTACCAAAGTCATATAATACGATTTGGTAACGATCGTTCCATATATAGTACCCCTACCCCTGGACTCGCGAACAACCTCCACATCGTACTCTCCGGCGAGGTCAACCGGCACGATCCGGAATCCCCCGAAGATCGTCATGGCGAGCGTTCCGAGATCCACGCGGATGGTCTCGCCCGGTAGTCCGCCCTCGTCGGGCATGTTGATGCGAAATTCGAGCGTATCGTACTCCGGATGGGCCAGCAGGAGGTTATAGGTTCCTGGGCCGGGCAGTCGGATGTTGGCCGCGCCCTCCTCGTTTGTCCCGTCTGCCCCGGTGGACAGTCCAAGGATGGATACCCCCTGGATGGGCAGGAAGGTGGAATCGTTCACGACGTTCAGCGAAGCCACGTAGTTCACGGCTTTCATGTTTAGCCCGATCACCTCGTCGATGGCCTTTGTTTTTCCCTCCTGCACCTGGCCGATGGCGATGGCCGTGGTGTAGGTGTCGTATATCTCGTGACTAAACTCCAGGCCGACGAGGGCGCGTGGCGCGTTATCGAGATTGATGGTGACGGAGCCATCGCTTCCGGTGGTCTCCGCGATCTTCAGCAGCACGTGCTTCACCGTCACGCCGGCGAGTGGCTGGCGGCTGTCGTTGTCCACGACGGTGAGACGGATGGTGGCGCTCCCTGTCGCGAGTTCCTCGTTGTCGCCCGTCGACGCGTCATCTTCCCCGCAGGAGGCAACAAAGAGGGCGCCCAGCAGCAAGTAAAATATCTTTCTCATGATCTCAGGTTTTAATGGTTATATCTTTTCCACGATACCGTTGTCGTCGCTCCCGACCATCTGGTAAGTGACCTCGAAGACCCCCATGCGCAGGATGTCCCAGCCGAAGCGGATGTAGATATCCATGTTCAGGGTCGTGGCGGAGGGGATGATGCGGTAGCAGTTAAGGCGCTGGTTGGTCGACGAGGGGGCCTCTACCAGCGGGAAGGGAACGAGACGGAAGGGGCAGATGATCGCGTCGCTCGTGTAGATCATCTTCTGCCACGGGCTGCGGTTTTCGAAACATCCCACGCTGGCGTCGGAACGCTGGCGGATCTGTCCCCCGGTGAAAGGATCGGTGCCGCCGACCCAGCTAAACGCGTTGCCGTAGTTGTCCAGCACTTTTACGGACACGTAGCCACACTCCTCGTCGTAGGTTCCCCCGGCGGCGGAGAGTTTCGCCTGGAAGGCGGTCAGGTCGGCGCCGGTCAGCTCGCGATAGGTGACCCGGGGTTCGGGGCGCGTGCCGGAGGAGGCGCTGTTCCAGAGGTTATAGTCCCCGCCGGGGCCCCAGAACGCGGCCTGTTCGCCGAGGATGATGGTGCAGGCGTTCTTCAGGATGATCGATCCGCGGACGTTCGTCACCTTGACGTCGATCTCGTAGTCGCCCGCGGGCACGTCCCTTGTCCCCTCCGTGAACTCGAGGCGTCCCCCGACGGGGTTCACCTGGAAGATCGGGTAGGGTTTGCGGGAATACTTGGCGAACACCTGCTCCCAGGTGGTGTCGACCAACGGCTTGATCTCGTCGAGCCAGAAGGCGACCTCGCTCTCCCCGTACCATGCCGGTTCTCGCTGGCCTGTCCGCACGTTGCGGACGTCGAGCAGTTCGACGTGGTAGGGCGCGGTGGAGTTGTCCCCGGCGATGGCGGCGGAGAAGAGCGTGCTTCCCTGGGCCACCTCCAGCGGGTTTTGCGTGTAGTGGATGTTCCTGCTCAGGTATCCCTCCTCTATCGTGTCACAGGCGACGAGGCCCGCGACCAATATTCCAATTAGCGATATGTACTTTTTCATGGTCTCTCGTGTTTAAGGTAAGGTTCTCACGACAAAGGCAGAAAAGATGTGGCTGTTGTCCAGCACGTGTAGCACCGTCCCTGTCGGCGTGCAGATGATTCCGGTAGTCTGGCACTTCGCGGTGATGTCCCGTTCCTCGGTCTCGATCTCGGCTGTACCGCCGAGCGGGTCGATCTCCGCGCCGTAGATTTTCCGCATGTAGAGGAAATAGGGCTTGGTGACGATGGGCATCGCACCGACGCGACTGGTAAAGGTCCAGTCGGCCGAGTTGGTTGATTCCGCGCGGTAGACGGCGTATCCCGACCCGTCGCCCGAGTAGGAGAGGAACTCCGTCGGGGTGGTGGGAGCGGATGACAGCTCTATCTTATCCTGGAAGAAATAGATGCGTATGGAGTCTGCCGTGAACTGCGCCTTGAGCGAATCCATGGAGAAGACCCGTCCCTCGTCATTGTACAACTGGGCGAGGTAGGCGGAGCGTTGCGTGAACAACGCCTTCACCGAGAAGTCGCTCGGGATGATGACCGTGGCGGCCTCGTTCATCTCGTTTTTCAGCCCGAAATAGTCGATGATCTCGATGATCGAGTCGAACATGTGGTAGGGATGGGAGGCGAGGTAGTCGTATGGAGTTTTGTCCACGTTCGGGTTATGCACTCCCCCGTCCTCCAGGTAGTCCTGTATACAGGCGTTGAAGGAGAGCAAGAGCGCCGCGATGATGAATAGCTGTAGTTTTTTCATACGTGCATGTATTTTTTCGGTTAAATCTTTCCTTGCCAGTAGGAGGTTTGGCGGATCGCGTCGTTGCCGCTAAACAAGTCGGGATCGAGTGGCCAGTAGTGTTTCCCGCGGGCCATGTCGGACTCCGTGATGTTGGTAAACAGGGAGGATCCCGTGATGTTGTAGTAGCGCACGAGGTCGAAGAAGCGGTGGCCTTCGAGGAATAATTCCCGGAAGCGCTCGTCGAGGATAGCCCGTTGCAGGGAGGTGCTGCCGTTGAAGTCGCCCAGGCCGGCGCGGTGGCGCACCTGGTTGAGGAGGGAGACCGCCGCGCTACTTCCTTTGCCTTGCGCCGCGAGCGCTTCGGCTTTCAGGAGCATGATGTCGGCGAGGCGGAACACCACGTAGTTATTCGTGATGTAGATCTGCGTGCCGCCGATCTCCTGGATGTCCGTGTACTTCGTGCACACCTTCTTGCCGCCCGTGGCCGTGCCGAACAGGGTGGAGAGACGCAGGTCGAGCGTGTCGGAGAAGGTATTATTCAGGATAGTCTCGTTCAGTTGTTTGTTCGCCTGCTCCTTATTATTAAAGGTATTGGTCAGGTAGGGCGACGCGAGGATGTCGAGGAAGAAGACCGTCGTGTAGGTGATGTCCGACGTTTGCGCCGGCGCTTCCGCGCGGGAGTTGAAATAGAGTTGGAAGATCAGCTCCTTGGAATTGTTATCGTAGATATTGCGTAGCGTGGCGACGTCCTCCAGCGCGTAGAGGGGGGAGGTGAGGATCGAGTCGCACGCGGAGACGCACTTCGCGTAGTCCTTGTCCCACGCCGCCATGTGTGCCAGCGTGGCAAACAAGATTCCCTTGCTCGCGCGTATCGTGGCGTCGCCCGTGCTTTCGTGTTGCCAGGGCAGTCGTTGCCGCGCTTCCTCGAGGTCGCCGTAGATCAGGGCGGCCACTTCGCTCAGCGGGGCGCGCGGTTCGTAGGCCACGCTCATCAGGTTGTCCGGCGAGAAGGTGACGACAGGCACCTCGCCCCATATCCGGTACATCGTGAAATAGGAGTAGGCGCGCAAGAAGTACAGTTCTCCGATCAGTTGCTCCTTGATTCCTTCCTCGAACAGGTCGTTGTCCATCGCCTCGATCTTCTTGAGGGCGCGGTTGCACTGGTTGATGGTCCGGTAGAAGAGCTGGTAATTGCGCAACTGCTTCATGGGACGCTGCGGGTCGCTTGCCGGCACGGAGTAATCCAGCCGGAATTCGCCGATTTGTGACCAGTCCGGGTCTTCATAGATGTATGCGCTGAACGTGCCCGTTCCGGCAATGTCCCCGTACGCGTAGTAAGCGGAGTGGTTTGCCAGCGAGGCGCGCAGCAACCCGTAAGTGCCGGAGGTAGCAGCCTCGGCGTCCTCCTGGCTTGTCCAGTAGAACTCGTCCACCACCTGGCTGATCGGCTCCCTGTCTAAGAAATCGGAACAACCGACCGACATCAGTACCGCCGCGATGCACAGTATAGTTTTGAATGTTTTCATGATCTCTCGTTTTTCAAGTTAAAATGTGATTTCCGCGCCGAAAGTAAACTTGTGGGGCAGCGGGTACTCGGAGCCGCTCGCGTTGCCGTTGGCGCTGATGTTCTCCGGGTCGGGATAGGTCTCGCTCCGGGAGAAGACGTAGACGTTATCCATGTAGCCGTACACGCGGAAGCGTTGCAGTTTAAACTTATCCAGCCATTTCTTTGGCAGTTCGTAGCTCAGGGCGATGTTTTTGATCCGGAGGAAACTCCCGTCATCGACGTAGGTATCGTGGGCGATGTGCCCGTTATCCATGTGTCCGGCGTCGATAAGCGTGGGCAGGTCGGCCTTTTGCCCGACGGTGGTGAAGTAGGTCAATCCGCCGAAGTCCAGGGCGGGACCGGAGTTACGTCCCCACGAATCGCCGTTCGTGTACTGTCCGCCGTTGATGCGGTCGGAGAGGAAAGCGTTCCAGAAGGTGCGCTCGAAAACATAGTTGGCAAATACCCGTAGCGAGAGGTTCTTCCATCGCAGCATGGTCGTGACGCCGCCGTAATACTTCGGGTCGGGGTTCCCGAGAGGCACCTTATCGTTGCCGTCGATGACATAGTCGCCGTTCTGGTCGATGCTCGCGATGTCTCCCGCCTGCATGGTTACCTGTGCGGAGTAGAGCGGGTTCGTTCCGGCGTGCGTCATGCGTTTCCCGGTAAGCGGGTCGACAGGCACCTCGTCGTTTGTAGCGTAGATACCGTTGGTTTTCCACCCGGTGATCTCGTACAGCGGCCGTCCCACGGTCAGGATAAACTCCTGCCAGTCGGCGCCGGTAACGATGCTCCGGTTGCCGTTCGGGAGGCTCTTGATCTGGTTTTTATTGATGGCAAGGTTCGCGTCGACGGTCCATTGGAAGTCGCTCTGGTAGGGGAGCAGGTCGAGGTTTAGCTGAAACTCGACGCCGCTGTTACGCACCCCCACGAGGTTATTCTTGGCCTCGGTGTACCCGGTGGTTTCCGGCAGCGAGAAGTTGAAGATCATCTCCTCCGAGTCGCGGATATAATAATCGGTCGTGAGGCGGAAGCGCTTGCGCAGGAGGTGGAGTTCCAGTCCGACATTCATCTGCTTCGATTCCTCCCAGCTCAGGTCTTTCGAGGTGACGGGGCTACCGAAGCTATAGGCAACGCCCGGGTCGCCGTTATACGAGTAGACGCTGCCCGAGGAGCGATAGCCCAAGTAAGAGGTCATCCCGCGATACGCGTCGTAAAATCCTGCAGGATCGCTTCCCGTCATCCCGTAGCTCCCGCGAACCTTCAGGAAGTCGAGCACCTCGCCCGGCTGCAGGAACTCCTCTTTCGTGAGGATCCAGCCCAGCGACACGGCAGGGAAATGTCCCCAGCGATTGTTCTTACCGAACCGCGACGAGCCGTCCATGCGCCAGTTAAAAGAGAACAGGTAGCGATCGTACAGATCGTAGTTCAACCGCGCGAACCACGACAACCGCGACCGCTCGTCTATCGACGAACTGGCGTCCGAGTTCTCCGTCAACACGCCCTGGATCGTGCGGATCGAGTTCGACGGGATGTAGCTCCCGGACCCGCCGAGGTAGTGCGTGCGGAAAGACTCGGCCCCCTGGCCCGCCAGTAGCAGCAGGTTGTGGACGTCGTTAAAGTTGCGACCATACTGCAGGTAGTTCTCGATCTCCCACCGGTTCGACGAGGTGGAGGCGGACCACGCGTAGGCGTTGTCATTGTTCAGGTACGAGGGGGTGAAATAATCGCTCTCCTGCGTCCGGTAATTATAGGAGTAGGAGGTCGTCCATTTCAGTCCCTCCATGAAGTCGACATTCACCTGGAAGTTCGCGCTCAGGTCGCGGTCGAAATTATTATCGAGTCTATCCGTATTTCGTCCCTGCAGGTTCGCGATATCCGCGTCCGTCAACTTGTAGAACGAAGAGGGAAACGACCAGGAGTCGAAAGCATTGTTATCCCCGATGGTCTTCTTCCTGTCCGTCTCCGAGAAGCGGATATTGGTCAGGAAATTCAGTCGGCGATACGGCGTCGCGTTCAAGTAAATCGAGGCGGTATTCCTCGTGAACTCCGTGCCGATGACGGCCCCCTCCTCCTTGTAATGGTTATAGGAGAAGCGATAACTCACTCGCTCGCCCATCGCCGCGATCGACGCGTCGTAGTTGCGGATGATCCCCTTGCGAATGACAAGCCCCTGCCAGTCCGTGTTATTATTAAAGGCGGGATTCAAGCTATCCGTGATCCAGTAATTGATATCCGAGAACCCCTTCTCGCCGAGGTACTGGTAGAGCAGCCGCGTCTTGAGGCGTCTCTCGGCCGTCCCCACCAGCGTGGGCCTTAGCGTGGGCCTCATCGACACCCCCACGTAAGCGTTGACGCGCACCTGTGGCGCTCCCGACTTCGGGGTCTTCGTCTTGATAATGATCACCCCGTTGGCGGCCCTTGCCCCGTAGATAGCGGAAGCGGCGGCGTCCTTCAACACGTCGATCGACTCGATATCGTTCGGGTTCACGCCGGCGATCGGGTTCGTGCCCGTGACGTCGATCGTCCCGACGTCTGCCATGTCCATCACGATCCCGTCGACGACATAAAGAGGAGTGCTGCGCGACCACTCGTTGGCGATGCTCGTGTTACCGCGCAGGGTGACGATCCCCTTCGCGCCCGGTTCCCCGGAGAGATTCAGCACGTTCAGCCCGGCGATCTTCCCCTGGAGCGCCATCTCGACGCTCGGCACGGGGATATTCTCCAGCACCTCCCCACGCACGCTGGCGATGGCCGCCGTCGACTTCTCTCGCTGAATGGTCTGGTAACCGATGATCACGGTCTCCGTGAGTTGCGTGACGTCCTCCTGCATGGCGACGTCGATCACCGTCTTGTCCTGCACGGGAATCTCCTGCACCTTGTAGCCCATGAAACTGAAGACCAGCACGGCGTCCGCCGGCACGTTCAGTTCATACTTGCCATTACTGTCGGTTGCTTTCCCCGTGCCCTTCGATGTTTTCACGTACACGTTCACGCCGGCCAGCGGGAGCTTGTTCTCGTCCACGACCACCCCGGAAACTTTCCGCGTCTCCTGCCCGGCGGCGCTCCACGGCACGACGATACAGGCCGCGAGGAGAATCGCTCCCAACCAGTGTCCGAGAAGCGATCCTGTTCTCGTAGAGTTTGCAGTTGTTTTTTTCATAAAGTCCGATTTTTGGTTTTAAATGTGAATGGCGACGGGGGTGTATCCTATACCTCTCCTCGACGCCCTCACAAATCTATGGCAAAAGTGAAGTGTTTTCGTTACTATCGTCCGTAAAAATAGGAGTATCGTACATAAAAATACCAGAATATCCCGCCGCGATACCAAAAAACACCCCCTCCCCTCCCCATCCCCGATTTTCTCCCATCCGACATTTCAAGCCCCACCGCGCTGCACCCCGCGTTACTCCTTCTGCATCCTCGCGACCTTGCCGCCCTCCCTGTCGTCGACCTCATCCGCGTTTGAGTTCAACCCCCAGGAGATTGAAGGGCCTGTATCGGGCAGGGACGATCAGAAAATTTCGTCGTCAAGCGGGGAGGCGGCGCGGGGAATCGGAATTAATGCTTACCTTCGGCCGCTGTTATTAATATCAACACACCATGTATAAAGAGATCAAAACAATATCGTTCGAAGAAGCCGTCAAGGTCGTCCGGTCGGGAGACCGCGTGCACATGCACAGCGTGGCATGCGCGCCGCAGGGACTCATACAAGCGCTGTGCGCCAGGGGACGCGCCGGGGAATTGAAAAACGTGAGCATTCAACACCTGCATACCGAAGGGTCGGCCCCCTACGCCGGACGCGAGTACGAGGGAATCTTCCAACTCGAGTCGTACTTCGTCGGCGGCAACGTGAGGCGGGACACCCAGGAAGGGTTCGCCGACTACGTGCCCGTGCACCTGAGCGAGACCCAGAAACTGATACGCTCCGGGGTACATCCCGTCGCCGTCGCCATGATCCAGGTGTGCCCGCCCGACAAACACGGCTACGTCTCCATGGGAACCTCCGTCGACGCCACCCTCGCCGCCGTCCAGAACGCCCGCACCGTCATCGCGGTGATCAACCCCAACGTCCCGAGGGCATGGGGAGACGCCATGATCCCCCTCTCCGACATCGACATCTTCTGCGAGGACGACGCCCCGCTCATCGAGGCACACGTCTCGATCATCTCCGAGCAAGACGACCTCATCGGGAAGCATTGCGCCGCGCTCGTCGACGACGGGGCCACCCTGCAAATGGGCATCGGCTCGATCCCAAACGCCGTCCTCTCCCGCCTCGCCAACCACAAGAACCTGGGCATACATACAGAGATGTTCGCCGACGGGCTGCTGCCGCTCTTCGAAAAAGGGGTGGTGAACAACAAGGAGAAGAGGTACGACAAGGGAAAGATCGTCTCCACCTTCCTCATGGGATCGAGGGCCGTCTACGACTTCATCGACGACAACCCCGCCGTGGCCATGATGGACGTCGCCTACACGAACGACCCCTTTATCATCGCGCGACAACCCAAGATGACCGCCATCAACTCCGCCCTCTCCGTGGACATCACCGGGCAAGTGAACGCCGACTCGATCGGCTGCAAGTTCTACAGCGGCTGCGGCGGACAACTGGATTTTATCCGGGGGGCAGCAGCCAGCGCCGGCGGTAAACCGATCATCGCCCTGCCGTCCGTCACCAACAAGGGCGTCTCCAAGATCACCCCGACGCTCCTCCCCGGGGCCGGCGTCGTGACCACGCGCTTCGACGTCCACTACCTCGTCACCGAGTTCGGCGCCGTCGACCTCTACGGGAAAACCCTCCAGCAACGCGCCAGGGCCATCATCTCCATCGCCCACCCCGACCACCAGGAGGCCCTCGACAAGGCCGCGCTCGAACGCTTCGGCAGCCACTACCACTTCATCTCCCGCTGACCGCATGGACTGGGAGACCCTCCTCTCTGCCAGGCGACACCAGCCGGGAAGCGCGCCAACGCTCTTCCGCACCCACGACCGGTCGCAGTTCCAACGGGACTACGACCGGATGATCTTCTCCTCCCCCTTCCGACGGCTGCAAAACAAAACGCAGGTGTTCCCCCTGCCGGGAAATGTCTTCGTACACAACCGCCTTACACATAGCCTCGAGGTGGCAAGCGTCGGGAGATCCCTCGGCGCCAAAATCGCGCAGTACGCCAAAGACCGCGGCAACCGCTCCGACGTCATCGAGGAAATCGGAACCATCGTCAGCACCGCCTGCCTCGCCCACGACCTCGGAAATCCCCCCTTCGGACACTCCGGCGAGGAGGCCATCTCCGACTTCTTCACCGAGGGCGAGGGACAGTTCCTCAAGAAGATGCTCACCGACGAGGAATGGGAAGACGTCAGCCGCTTCGAGGGAAACGCCAACGCCTTCCGCCTGCTCACCCACACCTTCAACGGACGACGACCAGGGGGATATACCATGACATACACCACCCTGGCCTCCATCGTCAAATACCCGCACGAGTCCAAGGCCGCCGTGAAAGGACACAAGTACGGCTTCTTTCAAAGCGAAAAGGAGACCTTCCGGGAGATCGCCGACGCCCTCGGCATGGTAAAAATCAGCGAAACACCACTGCGCTACGCCAGACACCCACTCGTCTACCTCGTCGAGGCCGCCGACGACATCTGCTACCAGATCATGGACATCGAGGACTCCTGCAAGCTAAACATCCTCTCGCGCGAGGAAACCGCCAACGCCTTCCTCGACTTCTACGACAAGGAAACGGACAAGGAAGAACTGAAAACCATCGCCCGCACCCGAAAAATCGTCACCGACAAAAACGAGTTCATCGCCTTCCTCCGCGCCGGCATCATCAACAAGTTGATCAACGCCTGCGCCAACGCCTTCCTCCAACACTACGACGCGATCATGAACGGCCAACTCGAAGGGGCGCTCCTCGACCACATCGACCGCGTCGACGGCACGCTCAAAAAAGCCTACGACGCGTGCACCGCGCTCGCCTACGCCCGCATCTACCACACCCCCATCGTCACACAAATCCAAATCGCCGGGTTCAAAATCCTCGCCACCCTCCTGAAAGAGTACATCGACGCCATCCTCAAACCGGGAACCTATTACGCCCGAAACATCCTCTCGATCATGCCCGAACAATACAAGGTGCAACAAGAAGATTCCCTCTACGCGAAGATCCAAACCGTCACCGACTACGTCTCCGGCATGACAGACTCCTACGCCCTCAATCTCTACCGGAAAATCAAGGGCATCGACCTCCCGGAAATCCGCTGACACTGCCATTATTTCCTCGCCAGCATGACAGTCTGTCCGCGCCGCGCCCCCGGCACGCCGTTTGACATCCCTCCCCGCGAAAGCTTATCATTAACCATTAAAAAGGAGGACTAAATTATGACACTGATTAGAAGAAACCAAAACTGGTTGCCCAGCGTCTTCGGAGACCTCTTCGATAACGACTGGATGTTTAAAGCAAACGCCACCGCGCCGGCAATCAACGTCCTCGAACTCGAGGACGAGTACAAAATCGAGGTCGCCGCGCCGGGCATGACCAAGGAAGACTTCCGCGTGCACGTCGACGAGGAAAACAACCTCGTGATCTCGATGGAAAAACAACTCGACGATACCCAACAAACCACCAACGCGCTCTACCTGCGACGCGAGTTCTCGTACAGCAAGTTCGAGCAGAAGATGATCCTTCCCAAAAACACCGACAAGGATCGGATCTCCGCGAAGGTGGAAAACGGCGTCCTCGAGGTCTCCATCCCAAAATTCAGAGAGGAAGACCTGAAGAAGAACATGAAAACCATCCAGATCGTCTGACTCTCCCCTACCCCACCCCACAAGGAGGCTGCCCCACCCGCGGCCTCCTTTTTTTTGTAGTGAGTAGTGGGTAGAGGGTAGTGAGTAGTGAGTAGAGTAAAGAGATTCCTTTGAAGGATTAGGCGGCCACGCGGCCTGCCCTGACGCGAGCGCGCGCGAATACAGTACCGGCGGGGTACTGCCTGCAAAGATTGGGCTGCCGCGCGACCCCGTCTTGACAAGAGTAATTCCGGGCAAACCTCCCGACAACGAGAAAACATGTCGTCGCGCGGAAATATACCTTCGTAGGGCTACGGAGGCTTGTCGTCGCGCGGAAATATACCTCCGTAGGGCTACGGAGGCTTGTCGTCGCGCGGAAACATACCTCCCACCGGGGTTGAGGGGGGGGTGGCGGCGGACGACGGGCGCGGGGAGGCCGGCGATCGCATGTCGACGACTGACGGCGACGAATAAACGGCCGCGGATTGCCCGGAAGTCGCGAGCGGGTATCGTCATCGCCTTGTCGCGCGTGAATTTTCTGTCGCGGCGCCGGGAAAGTCGCGACGGCGACGGTGGCCTGCCGCGTTAGGATTGTTGTCCCTGTCGAGCCGGGCGGGGAAGGTCTTTGTTCTTCTACCCGCGGGGCTTGCGCGCGGAGTAGAGCGCGGCGATTCCGAGAGAAAGCGAGGCGACGGCGGGGTCGTCGAAGCCGGCGGACCGGATGATAGAGAGGAAGCGGGGGGGGGGCGGGAAGGCGTAGACGGTGGCGGGGAGGTAGGCGTAGGCGGGGCGGTCGCCGGACGCGAGGCCCCCGATGAGGGGCAGGAGTCGCGCGAAGTAGAGGCGGTAGAGCGGGGCGACGGGGAAGCGGGTGGGGGTGGAAAATTCGAGGATGACCAGGCGGCCGCCGGGACGGAGCACGCGATAAAACTCGGCGAGGCACGCGTCGGGGTGTTCAAAGTTGCGCACGCCAAAGGCGACGGTGACGGCGTCGAAGGAGTCGGGGGGAAAGTCGAGGCGTTCGGCGTCGCCCTGCAGGAAGGTGACGGGCAGGCGGCGGGCGATGGACTTGGCGCGGGCGACGCGGAGCATGTTCTCGGAAAGATCGACGCCGGTGACCAGCGCGCCGCGGCGGGAGAGGGAGAGGGAGAGGTCGCCCGTGCCGCAAGCGACGTCGAGCACCCGTCCGGGGCGGTCGCCCAGTAGTCGGACGGCGCGCGCGCGCCAGCGCCTGTCGACGCCCAGGGAGAGCAGTCGATTGAGGAGGTCGTAGCGGCGGGCGATGCCGTCGAACATGGCTTGCACTTGTTCTTTCGGGGGCACGCGGGCGGGGTTGTCAGGGTTTTTTCTCGTCGAGGAGTTGCCAGAGGAGATCCTTTAATCTCGCGATTCCCTCGCCGGTGAGCGCGGAGATAAAGACGCGGGGGAGGTCGGGGAGGTCGCGCTCCATCTCGCTTCTTAGTTCACTGTCGGCGAGGTCGGCCTTGCTGATGGCCAGGAGTCGTCGCTTGTCGAGCAGCTCCGGGTTATACTGCCGCAGTTCGTCGAGCAGCACGCCATACTCGGCGCGGATGTCCGGGCTATCAGCGGGCACGAGGAAGAGGAGGACGGGATTGCGCTCGATGTGTCGCAGGAAGCGGATACCGAGTCCCTTGCCGAGGTGCGCTCCCTGGATGATGCCGGGGATGTCGGCCACGACAAACGAGCGGTCGTCGCGATAGCGTACAATGCCGAGGTTTGGCGTCAGGGTAGTAAACGGGTAGTCGGCTATCTCCGGTTTGGCCGCCGAGACGACGGAGAGGAGCGTCGACTTGCCGGCGTTGGGGAATCCGACCAGCCCGACGTCGGCCAGCGTCTTCAGTTCGAGGATCACCACGCGTTCGACGTTCGGCTCGCCGGGCTGGGCGAAGCGGGGCGTTTGGAGGGTGGCGGATCGGAAGTGCCAGTTGCCGAGTCCCCCTCGTCCCCCGGCGACGATGATCTCCTGCTGCCCGTCGTCGGTGATCTCGCAGATCAACTCGCCGGCGTCGGCGTCCCTCGCGATCGTGCCGAGGGGGACGTCCACGACGATATCCTCGCCGTCGGCGCCGGTGCATCGCGCGGCTCCCCCTGCCCCGCCGTCGCCGGCAAAGACGTGGCGGCGATACTTGAGGTGGATCAGCGTCCAGTAGTTGCGGTTGCCGCGCAAGATCACGTGTCCTCCCCGTCCGCCGTCGCCGCCGTCCGGCCCGCCCTTGGCCGTGGACTTGTCGCGATGGAGGTGCGCGGAACCCGGTCCTCCTGCCCCGCCGCGGCAGAAGGTCTTCACGTAGTCGACGAAGTTGGTCATGGCGCGAGCGCGTAAAGGTCGCGAAGATTGCGTCCGAGGCCGTCGTAGTCCAGCCCGCGGCCGACGACGAAGTCATTCTCCAGGACGATGCCGGGGTAGTCGACGGTCACGCTGTATTCCAGCGCCCCGGGCTTGTGGAAAAGGGCGGCCACCCTCACCCGCGCGGGGCGACGGGGAGAGAGGAGGTCGAGGAGGTGGGCGATCGAGCGGCCGGTGTCGACGATGTCTTCGAGGATGATGACGCTCCTGCCGGCGACGTCGTCGGTCAGCCCGACCAGCTCCCTGACTTCCCCGGTGGAGGCAGTGCCGGCGTAGGACGCGAGGCGGATGAAAGCGACCTCGGCGCCCTCGACGGTGATCTCCTTGAGGAGGTCGGAGGTAAACATGAAGGCGCCGTTGAGCACGGAAAGAAACAGGGGGCGCTCGTCCTTCGCCTCCTCGTTGATCTGCCGGGCCAGGCGCGCGATCGCGCGGTCGATCTCCCCGGACTCGATGTAGAGGTGAAAGGTTTTGTCGCGTAATTGGATTATCTTATTCACGGGAGCTTTTTTTGTTAACTTTGCGCGAAAGTACAACTTTGATAGCATGAAACCAAAAGTAAGCATCATCATGGGCAGCACTTCCGACCTGCCCGTCATGGAGAAAGCCGCCAGGGTCCTGAACGATTTTCGCGTTCCCTTCGAGATGCACGCGTTATCGGCGCACCGCACCCCGGCCGAGGTCGAACAATTCGCGAGAGAGGCCGACGCGCGCGGCGTCGAGGTCATCATCGCCGGGGCAGGCATGGCCGCGCACCTGCCGGGAGTGATCGCCGCGCTGACCCCCCTGCCCGTCATCGGCGTGCCCATCAACGCGTCGCTCGGCGGGATCGACGCCCTCCTCGCCATCGCCCAGATGCCCCCGGGAATCCCCGTGGCCGCCACCGCCGTGAACGGGGCCATGAACGCCGGCATCCTCGCCGCGCAGATCCTGGGGTGCGCGGACGAGGCGTTGAGGGAGCAAGTGAGGGCCTTCAAGGAGTCGCTGAAAGAGAAAATCGTCGAGGCAAACAAGGAACTGGGGACGGTCGCGTACCCCTACAAGACGAACTGACCCGCCTTGCAAAACTGGAAGAGAAACGCGGCCCTGTTCCTGACCGGACAGGCCCTGTCGCTCTGGGGAAGCATGATCGCCCAGTACGCCATCGTGTGGCACGTGACCCTCGCCACGCGCTCCGGGACGGCCATGACCCTTTTCACGATCGTCGGCCTTCTCCCCATGTTTTTCATCTCGCCCTTCGCCGGGGTCTGGGCCGACCGCTTCGACCGGAAGCGCGTCATCAACCTGGCCGACGGCTCGGTGGCCTTCGCGAGCCTCATCGCGGCGCTCTTCCTCGCGGCCGGCGTCGACAGCATCTGGATGCTGCTGTCATGCGTCGTCGTCCGTTCGCTGGGACAGGGGGTGCAGATGCCGGCCGTGGGTAGCTTCATCCCCGACATCGTCCCGGCGGGACAATTGACAAGAGTGAACGGCCTCCAGGGCAGCATCCAGTCGTTCGCCGCCCTGACGGCACCCGCAACGAGCGGCGCGATGATGACCTTCGTCCCGCTGGAGGCGCTGTTTTTCCTCGACGTGGCCACCGCCATCATCGGCATCAGCATCGTGATGTTCCTCGTGAAAGCGCCCGGGAAACCAACGGCCGCGGGAAGCGGCGAGCGGCAAGGCGTCGCCTATTTCCGCGACCTGAAAGAGGGCATACGGTACATGCGGTCGCGCGGCCACGTCCTGAGAATGATCATTCTCTCCTCCGCCTTCTTTTTCCTCTCCGCCCCGGCCGCCTTCCTGACGCCCCTCCAGGTGACCCGGAATTTCGGGGACGACGTGTGGCGACTCTCCGCCATCGAGATCCTCTTTTCCGGCGGGATGCTGGCGGGCGGACTCCTGATCAGCGCGTGGGGCGGCCTCAAAAACCGGATACACACCATGACGCTCTCTTGCGTGCTGTGCGGCCTGCTGGGCGCGGCGCTGGGCGCGGCGACAAATTTCCCGCTATACCTTGTCATCACGGCCGCGCTGGGGGTCTCGCTCCCGCTTTGGCGCGCGCCGTCGATGGTCTTGCTGCAGACCACCGTCAATCCGGCTTTCATGGGCCGCGTGTTATCGGTGTTCGCGATGGCCCCCAGCGTCATGATGCCCCTGGGGATGGTCGTCTTCGGCCCTCTCGCCGACGTCATCTCCATCGACGCGATCCTCGTGGCGACGGGCGTCCTGATATCCCTTCTCTCCATTCCTTTAGTCACAAGCAAAACATTAATCAAGGCCGGGAGAGCGAGTAGTTCGTAGAGTTTAGCGCGTAGGGTATAGCGTTTGGGGTGTCGCGAGTGAAAAAAGGAATAATATCATGCAGGGGGCTATCATCAGACAGTCCCCTCTTTTTTCATTGTATTCTTTTCTACGCGGCAGCCGCGGGTAGCCGCGGGAAAGAAAGAGTCCGATGAAAAAGAGAGGGGGCTACCTGACGGTAGCCCCCTCTCGCGCGCGGGGCGCGGCGGGACGAGCGGGTTATTCCTCCTCTTCTTCTTCGTCTTCGTCTTCGGGCTGGCCCTTGTGGTGTCCTTCCTGCGCGAGGATGTGCTTGTAGCGCTTGACGAGTTCGTTATACTCGAGCACGAACTG
>JAIROI010000141.1 GCA_031257615.1 Odoribacteraceae bacterium | reverse complement strand
TAGAAAAACGGCCCGGCTCCTGCCGTCCTACCCGAAAGGAGCATTTCGTGTTGCGCGCATCAATTGCGCAAGTGTTTTCTGTCGGGGGGCTGCCGCGAGGCCGCCCCCCGTTTTTTATGTCCCCCATTTTTTTAATCGGATTCTTTTCTATGCGGCAGCCTTAGGCAGCCGCAGACAAAGATGAGGCAGCTACGCAGCCGGGAATATATGGACATCGTTTTATACAGTAGCCTAAGGCTACTGCCTACAAAGATTGGGCAGCTACGCAGCCCCGTCTTGGCAAGGGGGAACGGGGCGACAGCTACACGGCCCTTCAAAGGATTTTTTTTACGCAGCAGCCTAAGGCAGCTGCGAAAAAAGATTAGGCCGCTCCGCGGCCTTTTTATTATTGTACCTCCTAACCGGCACCCGATGGGTGCCGGCTATGAAGATTAGGCAGCTACGCAGCCCTTCAATGGAATCTTTTTTCCACGCGGCAGCCTTAGGCTTCCGCAAATAAAGATGAGGCTGCTACGCAGCCCTTCAAAGGATTCTTTTTTCTACAGCACCCCAAGGGTGCTGTTTTATGTGGTAGCCTGAGGCTGCCGCGGACAAAGGTGAGGCAGCTACGCAGCCAATCCTAACGCAAGTATCCCGCTATACAGTAGCCTTAGGCTACTGCCTACAAAGATTGGGCTGCTATGCAGCCCTTCAATGGATTTTTTTATGCAGCACCCGAAGAGTGCTATTTTATGTGGTAGCCTGAGGCAGCCGCGGACAAAGGTGAGGCTGCTACGCAGCCGATTCCCCTTTCGTCTATTCGCAATACAGCACCCTTAGGGTGCTTCCTACAAAGATTGGGCTGCTATGCAGCCCCGTCTTGGTAAATCGACATACGTACAAGCGGAGGAAGGTTGACCACAATAAAAAGGAACGCTCAAATGGGCGGAGGAAGGTTGACCACAATAAAAAGGAACGCTCTAACGGGGGGTGGACGTTGCACAGGATAAAAAGGAACGCTCAAATGGGCGGAGGAAGGTTGACCACAATAAAAAGGAACGCTCTAACGGGCGGAGGAAGGTTGACCACAATAAAAAGGAACGCTCTAACGGGGGGAGGAACGTTGCACAGGATAAAAAGAAAGGCGCTGCCGGCCGGCGGAAACTTTCCGGGAGAGAGGGATACATTTCTCCCGGAAAGGCTTGTTGGATTACGGTTGATGTCTTACTTTCGCGGCAGTTATTAACTAAATTATTTTCAAGATGGCTTACGTTATTTCGGATGATTGTATTTCTTGCGGCGCGTGTAAAGATGAGTGCCCCGTGGGAGCAATCTTCATGGGTGATGAACACTACGAGATCAATGCTGATGAATGTACCTCGTGTGGAGCTTGTTCGGGAGCTTGTCCCGTCGACGCTCCCTCGGAGAAGTAGTCGCCCGCGAACACAGGAAAGTCCACCCCGGCAACGGGGTGGCTTTTTTTTTGTGGCAAGCGGTAAACCGGAAATTAACGTATATTCGCGACAAGAGGCGCGTACCTCGATTCATTTACACTTGTAATTTTAGAGCCATGAGAACGATTAAAGAAAAGGAGGCGCGGGACGAGTATTGCACCTCTTGCATCGAAGGCCCCAACTCGCTGTTTGGCGAGCTGGACGAGGACACGAAAAGTCTTCTCAAGCAAACGGCCGTCTGCAAGAGCGTCAAGAAAGGCGAGCGCGTGTACGAGGAGGGCAACTCGCCGAGGGGGCTGATCTGCCTGATTTCGGGGAAGGTGAAGATCACGAAAAAGGGGGTGTCGGGGAGGGCGCAGATCGTGCGCATGGCCAAGCCCGTGGGGTTTATCGGCTACCGGGCGTTTTTCGCCGAGGAGAATCACATCGCCACGGCGGAGGCCATCGAGGATTCGATCATTTGCGTGATGAAGACGGAGCTGGTGTTCGGGATCGCCAGGAGCAACTCGCATTTCGCCATGAAGATCATCCGGGCGCTGGCCACCGACCTGGGGTTCTCGAACAGGCGCACGGTGACGCTCACGCAGAAACATATCCGGGGGCGGCTGGCCGAGTCGCTGCTGGTGTTGCGGGAGACGTACGGTTGCGAGAAGGACGAGGCGACGCTGAAGGTGCGCCTGTCGCGCGAGGATCTGGCCAATTTGTCGAACATGACGACGTCGAACGCAATCCGGGTGCTCTCGCAGTTTGCCTCCGAGGGGGTGATCGCCCTGCGCGGGAAGGAGATCAAGGTGCTGGACATGGATCTCCTGGAGCGCATCAGTTACCTGGGATAGCCCTCGCTGGCGAGGATGGCGCGCTTGAGGGGGACGCCCCAGCGGTAGTTCCCGACGTCGCCGGAGGAGCGCACGAGGCGGTGGCAGGGGATGAGGAGGCTCGCGGGGTTGCGACCCGCGGCGGAGCCTACCGCGCGGCTCGCCAGGGGACGACCGACGCGCCGGGCAATCTCCCCGTACGAGCGCGTCTCTCCGGCGGGGATCTCGAGCAGCGCCCGCCATACCGCCACCTGAAAGTCTGTTCCCCGGACGTGTACCGTCTCCCAGCGCTCCGCGGGGACGGCGCCGCGAAGGAGTCGCGCGCCGGGGTAGCGACGCGATAATTCATCGAGAAATAGTTGTTCGTCTTCCATGAACGCCAGGCAGCAGACGCCGAGGGGCGTGGCGGCGACGCGGGCGGGGCCGAAGGGGGTGAGGACGCGATCGCGGTGGATGAGGAGTCCGGCGAGGGCGTCGTCGCGCAGGCGTTCGAGGCGCGGGTTATTCATCGTCGGAGAAGTGGATGAGCACGCGGCGATAGGTGTTGAAGATTTTCGCCTTGGAGACGAAGCCGACGTAGGCGTGATCCTCGAGGACGGGGAGGTTCCACGCGCCGGAGTCCTCGAACTTTTTCATGACTTGCTCCATGGAGTCGCGGATGTCGATGACGGTGTCGGGGATGGTCATGAAGTCGCGGACGTAGGCGGTGTTATACATTTCCTGGTTGAACATGATCTTCCGGATGTCGTCCAGGAGCACGACCCCCAGGAGGTGTTTTTCCTTGTCGACCACCGGGAAGAGGTTGCGGCTCGACCGCGAGACTACCTTCACGAGATCCCCCAGCGCGTCGTCGGCGTCGACCGTCCGGAAATCCGTTTCCACCACCTTGTGGAGTTTCATGAGCGTCAGCACGGCCTTGTCCTTGTTATGCGTCAGCAGGTCGCCCTTCATCGCCAGTCGTCGGGCGTAGATCGAGTAGGGTTCCATGCCCCGGCTGGTGAGGTGCGAGGTCACGGAGGTCAGCATCAGCGGCAGCAGGAGGGAGTAGCCGCCGGAGACCTCGGCGATGAGGAACATGGCGGTGAGCGGCGCGTTCATCACCCCGGCCATCACCCCGGCCATCCCCGCCAGCACGAAATGGCTCACCGGCAGTTCCACGCCCGCCGTACCGAGCAGCAGGCAGAGGAGGTACCCGGCGACGCCCCCCGTGAAAAGGCTCGGCGCGAAGACCCCGCCGACGCCGCCGCTCCCGTTGGTCAGCGCCGTGGCGATCACCTTGACGAACACGAGCGCCGCGACGTAGAGGATCACCACCCACAGGTGATCGCGATAGTCGAAGAAGTAGGTGTTGCCCAGGAGCCGGCGGGCCGCGTCGCCGTCCATCAGCATCTCGAGGGAGGCGTAACCCTCGCCGTAGAAGGGGGGAAAGAGGTAGATGAGGAGGCCGAGGAGCGTCCCCCCCAGCGCCATGCGTTTCAGGGGGTGCTTGAAGCCGTTCAGGAAGCGCTCCACGCGGATGTTGACGCGGGTGAAGTAGACGGAGAGTATCCCGGAGAAGAGGCCCAGGAGCACGTACCAGGGGAAGTTCCCCATGCGGAAGTGCGTGATGACCTGGTCGGAGAAGAGGAAGGCGTCGCCCATGAAGAAGAAGGCGATGACGTAGGAGGTGATCGCCGTCAGCATCAGCGGGACGAGGGAGGCCATCGTGAGGTCGAGCATCAGCACCTCCAGCGTGAACATGATGCCGGCGATCGGGGCCTTGAAGATGCCCGAGATGGCGCCGGCAGCGCCGCAGCCGATCATGAGGGTCATGACCTTGTAGTTCATCCGGAAGAAACGGGCGAGGTTCGAGCCGATGGAGGCCCCCGTCAGCACGATCGTCGCCTCGGTGCCCACGGAGCCGCCAAAACCGATGGTCAGGGTGCTGGCGATCATCGACGAGTAGTTGTTGTGCGGGGAAATCATGCTCCCCCGACGGGAGATGGCGAACAGCACCTTGGTCACCCCGTGGCTGATGTCTTCCTTGACGAAATACTTCACGAATAACCGCGTGACGAGGATGCCGATGAACGGGTAAACGAAGAAAAGCAAGCTACCGCTGTCCACTTGCAACTGCTCGGTGAAGAAGCGGTGCGTGTAATGCACCATGTTTTTCAGCAGCACCGCCGTCAGGCCGGTCACCACCCCCACCAGCACGCTCAAGATCATGATAAACTGCCGCTCCTTGACGTGGCGCGTGCGCCAGACCAGGAAGCCCAGCCGGATCTTGCTTTCGCGGTTACCCTGTGGCATGTTTTACTTTTTGGAGATGCGCTTGATCGAGCCGAGGTGGGGATGGAACTCGATCGTCAGTCCCTCGTTCGCGATCGCGTCGAGGGGGATTTGCTCCAGGCGACCCAGCTGCGGCACGATGCACGGCCCCTCGAACAGCGTCGTCTCCCCCGCCCGCACGCGCAGCGTGGCCATCGCCGGCACGCGGTAAGTGATCCCCGGCCGCGCCGCCGCCGTCTCCCCCGCTGCCGGCTTCGCGACAATCGCACCCGTCACCTCGGCGAGGTAGGGCGTTGCCGAGACGTCGTCGAGTCGCGCGATCCCGCGTTCGGCGGAGAACCGGAAGAGCGGCGTCGGCGCGTCGGCGCGCTCGGGGATATAGCGGAAGACGCGCGTGACCTCCCGCGAGGTCTCCTTGCCGAGGAACAGGCTCAGGTAGGCCTCCTCCAGGGCCTTCAACCCGGCGATACTCTCGCCCGTCAGCCCCCCGGCGGAGGCCATCCCCTCGAGCCGTTTGCGGCGCGTGGCGAACAACTCGGCGGTGATCTCCCGCGCGTAATCCTCGTTATCCTTCAACGCGTGCCGCACGATCGGGTCCCACACGCGCTGGGGAACGCCGTCGATCTCCATCGTGCTGAAGTTCGAGTCCAGCACCTCCTTCAGGGTCGACTCGACGCCGAAGCGGATGTACTCGATCTCCCGCGCCGGGGCCGGCGGCGCGACGTACTCCAGCGCCCGCGGCTCTTCCGACGGCGCCGCGCCGCTCCCCACGCCCGCCAGGAAACCGCCGGGAGTGAGGCTCAACTGGAGGCCGGCGTGGTCGCTGGAGGCCGAGAGGGTGAACATCGCCCCCTCGTCCGGCGCGGCTACCGGCGTCACGCGTATCCCGACGATCCGCCACGACTGGCCCGCCGAGGTGATCGACGGCCGCACGCCCAGGCGCTCCGGGGCGTACGCGCTGAAGGGACCGGGCACGCGCTCCGTGCACTCCAGCGTCACCGCCACCTCGAAGCTCGCCCGCGGCAACATGTAACTCAACGACAACGGCGCGCCGGCCGATCGTCCCCTCTGGCCAGCCGCCGTCAGCGCGAACAGGCCACACAACGCGAATAGCATCATCTTTTTCATGGTCTCTATTTATTTATGTCAAACATCTTGTCGCTCGCACCACTGCCACGCCTTCCCCATCATCGCCGCCACGTCGCCGCTCGTCATCCCGCGCTCGCCATGCTCCCTCGCCGCCAGGTCGCCCGCCACGCCGTGGGCGTACACCCCCGCCAACACCGCGTCCTCCACCGCCATCCCCCCCGCCAGCAGCGCCGCGATCACGCCCGTCAGCACGTCGCCCGCCCCGCCCTTGGCCATCCCCGGGTTGCCGCTCGTGTTAAAATAACAACGGCCCGAGGGCGTGGCCACCGCCGTGTGCGCCCCCTTGAGCGCGACGTACAGGCGGTGACGCGTCGCGAAATTGATCAATTTATTTAACCTGTCAAAATCGTTCGACGAACGCCCCGCCAGCCGTTCGAACTCCCCCGCGTGAGGCGTCAGCACGCACCCCGCCGGCAACCGATCCGCGCCACCAGGCTCCGCGGCCACCAGGTTCAACGCGTCCGCGTCCAGCACCAACCGACCGCTCCACTCCTCCAGCAGCCGCCACAGCCCCCCGGCGCTCTCCGGCGACATCCCCAGCCCGGGGCCTATCCCGACAGCGTCGTACGCGGCGGACACCCTCGCCCCCGTGAAGCAGCAGTCGTCAGCGTCAGCATCCACCAGCGCCTCCGGCGCCGCCGCGTGCACCACCTGCTCGAACGACCGGGGAACGTGCAACGTCAGCAACCCGACGCCGGAACGGAGAGCGCCGCGCGCCGCCAGCAACGCCGCGCCCATCATCCGCGACGAGCCGGCCACCAGCAGGGCGCGCCCCCGCGTGCCCTTGCGAGCAAATTTGTCGCGCCCCGGCAACGCCGACGCCACGGCCTCCCGCGTCAGGTAGAAGAACGAGGAGGGATGGGAGCGACAAATCTCCGGGTGCAGCCCGATGTCCAGCGTCTCGAACTCCCCCGCGTGCGGGTAATTCTCCTCCAGCATAAAAGCCAGCTTCGGGCCGTGGAAGGTCAGCGTGCGCGCGGCCCGGACAATCGCCCCGTCGTTCTCCCGGTTGTCCTCGCCCATCAACCCCGACGGGATGTCGACGGCCACCACCGGCCTCCCCGACTCGTTCACGCGCCGGACGACTTCCGCCACCCAACCGCGCAACGGCCGGTCCAGCCCGACGCCAAACAGCGCGTCGATCCACGTGCCGCCGCCCACCACCAGATCCTCCGCCCGCCGCACCTCCGTCACGCTGCCTCCCGCCGCCAGGAAACGCTCCCGGTTCGCCGCGCAACACGGGGAAAGACGCTCGCTGACATGCACCGCGTGCACCCGCGCCTCCCGCCCCCGCTCCAGCAGCAGCCGACCCGCGGCATACCCGTCACCGCCGTTATTCCCCGCGCCCGCCGCGATCTGGAAGAGCGTCTCGCGCGGGTACAGCTCCAGCAACCGGTCGACGAAGGCCCGCGCGGCCCGTTCCATCAGGTCTATGGGTTCGACCGGCTCGCGTCGAACCGTGTAATCGTCCAGAATCTTCATATCGACCGCCCGAAAGATCTTTTTACATTCCATGTCTTCCTTAAAATGGTGTACAACGGACAAAGCTACATGTTTTTTCCATGCCCCGCGCCCCCTCCCCGGATTCTTCTTTACGCGGCTGCCCGCGCCCGACACGCCCCGCGCGCTCCCGAACACTTTCGGAGCTTCCCGAAAGTATCCCCCAACCCTCCCGGACACTTTCGGAGCTTCCCGAAAGTATCCCCCAACCCTCCCGGACGCTTTCGGAGCCTCCCGAAACCGTCCTGCGGCCCTCCGGGATACTTTCGAGAGCCTCTCTAAACCGTCCCTCAACTCTCCAGAATACTTTCGAGAGCCTCTCAAAACCGTCCCTCAACTC
>JAIROI010000057.1 GCA_031257615.1 Odoribacteraceae bacterium | reverse complement strand
GAAAGACATAATTTAACAACCCAAAAATAAGTGAGCTATGACAACAATTAATGAACAACTCGAAAACCTGTACACTGGGAAATGGAATGCCATTCATGAAGCCTTGCAGGGGGTCTCGGAGAAAGAATCCGTGTTATACGCGAATCCACACGTGATCTACGTGGATGACGAAGAAGCTTGGACGCGCGCCCGCCTGCGGGTGATGTTTTTCGGGCAGGAAACCAGGGGCTGGGAGGATGAAGACGGGTCCGATAAAACGATCGCGTACCTCAGCGATATGTACGACCGTTTCTTCAACAAAGGGGAGTGCATTCGCTACGGTGGACACTTCTGGAACGGCATCGGCCGCCTCAGAAGCGCGTTCGCCGAAAGGTTCCCCGACGTGGAGACGCAATTCGTCTGGAGTAACATCATCAAAGTGGGGAAAAAGGGAAAGGCAGGACGCCCGTCGGAAGCCATGTACAGCCAGGTGCGCCAGCACTTCCACGTGATACCGGAAGAGGTAAGGATTCTCCAGCCGAACGTCCTCCTGTTCCTCACCGGCCCCCGCTACGACGACGCCATCCGCTTCAACTTTGGCGAGGTAGCTTTCACACCCGTGTCGCCATTTAGCGGACGAGAACTGGCCAAACTCTCCATCCCGGGCACGGACTTCGCCTTCAGGACCTACCACCCGAACTACCTGTGGAGAAAAGGCATCAACAGCTTCTTTGACGCCATCCTGCAATCCATCACGATCGAATAACAAGAGCAGGCAACGGGGGGGGGATTTACGGCTCTTCCTTGATAGCTTCGGAGATAGTAGCGAGCCATTCGCGGTGTGGGGAGCTGCCCACGTTGCGATAGATTTCGGCGCCGTCGGGGGTGAGGAAGAGGGTTGTGGGTTCGGAGAGGGAGAGTCCGAAGCGTTCTTGCAATCGCGCTCCCTCGCCCTCCTCCATGTCGAACTTGACGCAGACGAAGCGGGCGTTGCAATAATCGCCGATCGCGCGGCGCGTGAAGACGCGGTTGAGCAAGTGCTGGGCGGAGGCGTACCAGGGGAGGTAGCAATAGACAAGCACGAGTTTGTTCTCCTCCCTGGCCGCGGCGAGAGCGTCGGCGAGGGTCAGGGGTTGGAAGAGGACGCCGCCGGAGGGGGGGGCGGCGAGGGCGTCCTCGATGGCGCGCGCGGCTTCCTCGAGGCTGAGGCGGGTGTAGGGGAGAGTTTGTCCGGTGGTAGCTTTATAGCGGGCGCGTTCCTGCGGGGTCGTTTCTCGTTCGTGAGGGATTTCGGAGACATTTCCCTGTCGGTCGATGACGAAGAGATGTATCGCGTCGTCGCCGGCGAGGCGCGTGGCCACGTGTTTATTCTTGTCGAGGGCGATGGGGAACGCGAGGCGGTATCGGGCGCGGAGGCGGGTGATCTCTTGTTTATTGGCATAGCGCGCGAAGACGGGGAGCACGACGAGGTCTTGTTCGTCGGGAAACCGGGCGATGATCTCCTTGTTGATCATGTTGAGGAGTCCGATGGATCGCGCGCAAGCGATCGCGGGGTTATTGGGGAGCGTGGCGCGGAGGACGGGGAGGAAGATGACCTCGCCGTCGAAGCGCGCGGAGTTGACGATGGAATCGTCGAGGAGCGCGACCTCGAAGGGCGGGGCGGGGCGACCGGCGTCGGTTTCCTGTGCGGCGGCGTTCCGTGAGCAGCAGGCGAGGAGGAGGAGTGGGAGTATTATTTTCATGAGGTTGTGAGTTGGTGTGTGATGAGCTTAGAGGAAGGCGCGGCGGATCTCCTCGAGGCGGTCGAGTTTCTCCCAGGTGAACAGTTCGACGGTAGCGTCGACGGGCGGGAGGTTGCTTGCCTCGAAATGCTTGTGCGCGATCCGGGGTACGCGTCCGACGTGCCCGTAACTTGCCGTTTCGAGGTAGATGGGTCGTCGCAGTTGGAGTTGTTCCTCGATGGCCCGCGGTCGGAGATCGAAGAGGTTAGCGACCCGGGCGGCGATTTGCCCGTCGTCGAGGGGAACGCGGGCCGAGCCGTTGGTATTGACGAAGATCCCGAGTGGCCGGGCGATGCCGATGGCGTAGGAGACTTGTATAAGCATCTCGTCGGCGATGCCCGCGGCGACCATGTTTTTGGCGATATGCCGGGCGGCGTAGGCGGCGGAGCGGTCTACCTTGGAGGGGTCTTTGCCGGAGAACGCGCCCCCGCCGTGCGCGCCTTTCCCGCCGTAGGTGTCGACGATAATCTTGCGTCCGGTGAGTCCGGCGTCGCCGTGTGGTCCCCCGATGACAAACTTCCCGGTGGGGTTAACGTGCAGGATGAGTCGCTCGTCGAAGAGGTCGCGCAGTCGCGGCGGGAGGGTTGCCTGGACGCGCGGGAGGAGGTGTTGTTGGATGTCGCGGCGGATTTGTTCGACCATCTGTCGTTCGGCCTCGCGGGGGGAATCGTCGCGGGTGATAAACTCGTCGTGTTGCGTGGAGACGAGGACGGTATGGACGCGGGCGGGTTTGTTCTCGCGATTATACTCGATGGTAACTTGCGACTTGGCATCGGGCCGGAGGTAGGTCATGACCTGTTTCTCGCGCCGGATAGCGGACAGTTCGCGCAGGAGAAGGTGCGAGAGTTCGAGGGAGAGGGGCATGTAATTATCGGTCTCGTTGCAGGCGTACCCGAAGATGATGCCCTGGTCGCCGGCTCCTTGTTCCATGGGGTTTTCGCGGACGACCCCGCGGTGTATATCCGGTGATTGCTCGTGGATAGCGGAGAGAATGCCGCAGCTATTTCCCTCGAACATGTACTCGCTTTTGGTATAGCCGACGCGATTGATGACGTCCCTGGCGATTTGCTGGACGTCGACGTAGGTATCCGTCCGGATTTCCCCGGCGATGATCACTTGCCCGGTGGTCACGAGCGTTTCGCAGGCCACTTTAGCCTCCGGGTCATACGCGATGATGTTGTCCAGGACGGCGTCCGAGATCTGGTCGGCGATTTTGTCCGGGTGTCCTTCCGAGACGGACTCTGATGTAAACAAGTATCCCATTTGTTATTCATTTTAAATGAAAGCCGGCGAGCGGCCTTCGGTGAAACACGCGATTGGTGGAAAACGGGAAAGGGAGGAGGTCGCGTTTTAGCACTTTTTTATCCGTGGTTGCAATCAGCCAAATCTTTCCACGATTTTCACGGGGGCAAAGGTAAGTTTTTCCCGCGACAGTGCCGCCGGCGGGGCTATAAAAAACGCGCGACCTTGTGGCGTCTTGCTTTTTCCCGTACCTTCGTGGCCTCAATCTTACAAGCATGGCATTATTTGGTTTATTTAACGGCAAGCGCGACGAGCGCGTGGACAAGGGCCTGGCAAAGACCCGCGAGAGTGTCTTCCAGAAACTCGCGCGGGCCGTCGCGGGGAAGTCCAGGGTGGACGATGAAGTGCTGGACAACCTCGAGGAGGTCTTGATCTCGTCGGACGTCGGGGTGGAGACCACCCTGCGGGTGATCCGGCGCGTGGAAAAGCGCGTGGAGCGCGACAAGTACGTGGGGACGAACGAGCTGAACAAGATATTGAAGGAGGAGATCGTCGCCCTCCTGGAGGAAAACGAGACGGTCGGCGACGACTCTTTCGACTTGCCCGGCGAGGGAACGCGCGTGATCATGGTGGTCGGCGTCAACGGCGCGGGGAAGACAACCACGATCGGGAAGCTGGCCTACAAGTTCAAGGAGGCCGGCTACTCGGTGGTGCTCGGGGCGGCGGACACCTTCAGGGCGGCGGCCACCGAGCAACTCGCGGCGTGGGCGGAACGCGTCGGCGCGCCGATCGTGAAGCAGGGAACGGGCGCCGACCCGGCAGCGGTCGCGTACGACACCCTGTGCAAGGCCAAGGCCGACGGGACAAGGGTGGCGATCATCGATACCGCCGGCCGACTGCACAATAAAACAAACCTGATGAACGAGTTGACGAAGATCAAGCGGGTGATGCAAAAGGTGATCCCGGGGGCGCCCCACGAGGTATTGCTGGTGCTGGACGGCTCCACCGGGCAGAACGCCCACGAGCAGGCCAGGCAGTTTACCCTGGCCACGGAGGTGAACGCCCTGGCCATTACCAAGCTGGACGGCACGGCCAAGGGAGGCGTCGTGATCGGCATCTCGGACCGCTTCAAGATACCCGTGAAATACATCGGCGTCGGCGAGAAAATGGAAGACCTGCACCTCTTCAACAGGGAGGAATTTGTCGCGTCGCTCTTCGACGAATCCCGCCGCTCGTGAAAACAACCAACATCTTATTTGTCTGCCTGGGAAACATTTGCCGCTCGCCAGCGGCCGAGGCCATCGCGCGCCGTCGCCTGGAGGAAAAGGGACTCGACGGGATCATCGTCGACTCGGCGGGCACCGGCGACTGGCACGTCGGCGAATTGCCCGACCCCCGCGCGCGGCGTCACGGGGCGGCCCGCGGCTATGCCGTGGACAGTCGCGCCAGGCAATTTGATCCCGACGCGGACTTCGCCGCCTTCGACCTGATCATCGCCATGGACGAACAGAATTTCCGCGACCTCGCGGGAATGGCGCGTACGCCCGCCGATCGCGCCAAGATCCGCCGCGCGACCTCTTTCTGCCGCGTTTTCTCCCACCTCGCCGGCGTCCCAGACCCTTATCTTGGCGGCCCTTCCGGCTTCGAGCTGGTGATGGACATCCTCGAGGACGCCGTCGAAGGTCTCCTCGAACACCTCGACGCCGGCAACCGGGAACGCGACCATTGACGCTTCCCTCTCTCTCCGCGCCGACAAAACATCCACCGTCAATCTGCCCATCAACCCGCTTTCCGCCACCACTCCGCCCACATTCTAAACCAAATTCTCTCTTCCCGCCTCTTCCGCTTATCGCCAAGACAAAAATTACTCGCGACGAGGTCTGGAGTACCCCTCCCGACCCCCCTTTGCTGCTCGTCGCGACGGCGCGAACCCCCTCCCGACCCCCTCGACATTTTGTCGCGGCGCAGCACCATCCATTCCACTGCAGTGGATTGGTTGTCGCGGCGCAGCACCATCCATTCCACTGCAGTGGATTGGTTGTCGCGGCGCAGCACCGGCCATTCCACTGCAGTGGATTGGTTGTCGCGGCGCAGCACCGGCCATTCCACTGCAGTGGAATGGTTG
>JAIROI010000079.1 GCA_031257615.1 Odoribacteraceae bacterium | reverse complement strand
GGGGAGACTTGCGGGAACTCCCGAAAACGTCACCGAGGCCTGGGGAAAGCTTTGTAGTATGTGAGAAACCTTCCCCGAGGCCTCGGGGAAGGTTTTGTAGTATGTGAGAAACCTTCCCCGAGGCCTCGGGGAAGGTTTTGTAGTATGTGAGAAACCGTCACCGAGGCCTGGGGAAGGCTTTGTAATATGTGAGAAACCGCCGCCGAGGGGTCGGGGAAGGCTTTGTAGTATGTGAGAAACCGCCGCCGAGGGGTCGGGGACACTTTTGTAGTATGTACGAAACCTTCCACGATGGCTAAGAGAGACGAGCGAGCGACGCTCGCTTGGATGCACCCATTGGGTGGAAGGGCGAAAGAAGGTATCCCTGCGTCGTACAGGGCTGCGTAGCTGCCTCATCTTTGTAGGCAGTAGCCTAAGGCTACTGTATTCGCGCGTCCTCGCGTTAGGATCGGCTGCGTAGCTGCCTCACCTTTACGGACAGTTGCCTAAGGCTACTGCCCAACGCTCGTACCATTCACGAAGGCGGGGATATATGGATTTTTTTCTACGCGGCAGCCTTAGGCAGCCGCGAATAAAGGTTAGGCAGCTACGCAGCCGATCCTAACGCGGGCACTACGCTATACAGTAGCCTTAGGCTACTGCCTACAAAGATTGGGCTGCCACGCAGCCCCGGCTTGGTAAGGTGCGTACCACGTGCTTGGTAAGACGCGTACCAAGCGTTTGGTAAGATGCGTACCACGTGCTTGGTAAGACGCATACCGCATACTTAGGCGCAAGAAGAGCTTGCGAGGGCACGAGAAGAGCTGGCGAGGGCGCAAGAAGAGCTTGCGGGGGCGGGGGCAGGGCTGGCGAGGGCGCGAGGCGGGGCGGCGGGGGCGGGGCGGGGCGGGTTGTCGTTTTACAATTTTATCGTACCTTCGCGACAAAATCATCAAGAATGGCACACAAGGCAGGTTTTGTTAGCATCCTGGGGAATCCCAACGTGGGGAAGTCGACCCTGATGAACAGGCTGGTGGGAGAAAAACTATCGATCATCACCGCCAAAGCTCAAACCACAAGACACCGTATCAAAGGCATCGTCAACGAGGAAGATTACCAGATCGTTTTCTCGGACACGCCCGGCGTCGTCAAGCCCAGTTACAAGATGCAGGAGTACATGCTGGACTTCTCGCGGTCGGCCCTCGATGACGCGGACATCATCGTCTACGTGACGGACGTCGTGGAGACGCGCGACAAGAACGCCGACTTCATCGAGCGGGTCAAGCGGAGGGAAGCGCCGGTGCTGCTGGTGATCAACAAGGTCGACCTCTCCTCGCCGGAGAAGCTCGACGCGCTCTACGAAGCCTGGCGCGAGACGTTGCCGGGGGCCGAGGTCTTCCCCGCGTCGGCCGCGGAGAACTTCAACGTGCAGAATCTCTTCCGGCGGATCGTGGAGCTGCTGCCGGAGGGGCCGCCATACTTCGCGAAAGACGACCTGACGGACATGCCCGCGCGGTTTTTCGTCGCGGAGATCATCCGGGAGAAGATCCTGTTGCACTACGAGAAGGAGGTGCCGTACTCGGTGGAGGTGGTCGTGGAGGAGTTCCGGGAGGAGGAGACGCGCGTCCGCGTCCGGGCGCTGATCCACGTGGAGAGGGAGTCGCAAAAAGGCATACTGATCGGCCACCAGGGGAGCGCCCTCAAGCGGGTGGGGACGGAAGCGCGGGCGGACGTCGAGGCGTTCCTCGGGAAGCGGGTCTTCCTGGAGTTGTACGTGAAGGTGCTGAAGGATTGGCGCGACAAGGAGAATGTGTTAAAAAACTTCGGGTACAAGCAGCTGTAAGGCGCGCGACCCGGCAAATACAGGTACAAGATGAGCAATATCGTGGCTATCGTGGGGCGTCCCAACGTGGGGAAATCGACCCTCTTCAACCGCCTCGTGGGAGGCAGGCAGGCTATCGTGAACGAGGAAAGCGGCGTGACGCGAGACCGGAATTACGGGAAATCGGAGTGGAACGGCAAGGAGTTCTCGGTGATCGACACCGGGGGGTACGTCCCCAACACCTCGGACATTTTCGAGGAGGAGATCAACAAGCAGGTGGTGCTGGCCATGGAGGAGGCGGACGTGATCCTTTTCATGTGCGACGTGGAGGCGGGCATCACCGACCTCGACCAGAGTTTCGCGCGACTCCTGCGGCGCGTCAACAAGCCGGCTTACGTGGTGGTCAACAAGGTGGACAATAACGAGCGGCTGCACGACACGCACGAGTTTTACAAGCTGGGGATCGGCGACGAGCTGTTTCCCGTCTCCTCCGCGAACGGCTCCGGTACCGGCGAGCTGCTGGACAAGGTGGCCTCGCACCTGTCGAAGGAAGAGGAGGAGGACGCGAGCGGGCTGCCCAAGATCGCGATCGTGGGACGGCCCAACGTCGGGAAATCTTCCCTGATCAACACGCTGCTCGGCGAGGAGAGGAACATCGTCACGGAGATTGCCGGGACGACGCGCGACTCGCTGGCCACGCGGTACAGCCGCTTCGGGTACGACTTTATGCTGGTGGACACCGCCGGGCTGAGGAAGCGGGCGAAGGTGCACGAGGACGTGGAGTTCTACTCCGTGATGCGCTCCGTGCGGGCCATCGAGGACTCGGACGTGTGCATGTTGCTGCTCGACGCCACGCGAGGCCTGGAGGCGCAAGACCTGACGATCTTCCACCTGATCGAACGCAACCGGAAAGGGGTGGTGGTGCTGGTCAACAAGTGGGACCTGATCGAGAAAGACCACAAGACGACGGGCGAGTACGAGCGGATGATCAAGGAACGCCTGGCGCCGTTCAACGACGTGGACGTCTTCTTCACCTCGGCGGTGACGCGCCAGCGGGTGCTGAAGGCGCTGGAGGCCGCCATCGAGGTGTACCAGAACCGGAAGAAGAGGGTCAAGACCTCGGAGCTGAACAACGCGATGCTCGAGGAGATCGAGGCCTTCCCGCCCCCCGCCATCAAGGGGAAGTACATACGGATCAAGTACGTCACGCAGCTGCCCACGCGCGCGCCGTCGTTTGCCTTCTACTGCAACCTGCCGCAGTACGTGAAGGAGCCTTACAAGCGATTCCTCGAAAACAAGATCCGGGAACACTGGAAATTTACCGGCGTGCCCCTGCAAGTGTTCGCCCGCAAGAAGTAAGGCATGAGCAGCATCGAATGCGAGGGAATCATCACGCGAGCGACCCGCGACGCGGTCACCGTGAGCATCGAGAGCCAGACCTCCTGCGAGGGATGCCGGGCGCGGGGGGCGTGCGGGAAGACGCGGGAGATCGTCGTCCGGCAACCGGATAACAAGGTGCAGGCGGGGGAACGGGTGCGGGTGCAGATCAGCGACGGGAACGCTGCCCGGTCGGCGCTTCTTGCCTACGTCGTCCCCTCGGCGATCGCGATCGGGACGGTGGCGGCGGTCGCCCCGCGGGCGGGAGACGCGGCGGCGGCGGTCGTTGCCCTGTGCGCTGTCGCGGCTTACTTTCTCCTGCTGTTCCGGTGCAGGGCGCGCCTCTCGCGGGGCATTACCTTCACCATCGTCCCCCGGTAGAATCGTCAAACGAAAGAACACCTTATGAGCACTATCATCATCTACACGGTCGTCTCGCTATGCGCCATCGGGGTCGCGTCCGCCGTGGTGCTGTACCTCGTGGCCCGGAAGTTCCGGGTGGAGGAAGCCCCCCGGATCGATCAAGTGGAGGCGCTCCTGCCGGGGGCCAACTGCGGCGGGTGCGGGAAACCGGGTTGCCGGGGCCTCGCCGAGGCGATCGTCAAGGCGAACTCGCTGGAGGGACTCGCCTGCCCGGCCGGCGGGGAGACGACGATGCCCTCCATCGCCGCCGCGCTGGGACTGGAAGCCGGCGCGCGCGTCCCCCGCGTGGCCGTGGTGCGGTGCGGCGGGAATCGCGAACGACGCCCGCGCCTCAACCGCTACGACGGGTATCCCTCCTGCGCCGCGGAGCACGCCCTGCATCGCGGGGAGAGCGCCTGCGCGTTCGGATGCCTCGGCCTCGGCGACTGCGAGCGGGCCTGCGCGTTCGGCGCCATCCGCGTGGACGCTTCCTCGGGGCTGCCCGTGGTGAAAGAAGAGGCGTGCGCGGCGTGCGACGCTTGCGCCAAAGCCTGCCCGAGAGGCGTCATCGAGCTACGCGACAAAGGAATCAAGTCGCGGCGCGTGTTCGTCAGCTGCATCAACCGCGACCGCGGGGCCGCGGCCCGGGCAGCGTGCGGCGCGGCCTGCATCGGGTGTGGCAAATGCGCGAAGGATTGCACCTTCGAGGCGATCACCGTCGAGAACAACCTCGCGTACATCGACCCCCGCAAGTGCCGGCTCTGTCGCAAGTGCGTCTCGTCCTGCCCCACGGGCGCGATCCTCGAGGTCAACTTCCCGCCGAGGAAGACGGAGCTGCCCAAGTTTGAATTTGAAACTTAACGTACCGCGATGAAGACATTTACACTGGGAGGCATCCACCCGCCGGACGAGAAACGGACGGCAGGGAGCGCCATCGCGCCGCTCCCCCTGCCGGGGCAGGTGGCGATACCGCTATCGCAACACATCGGTATGCCGGCGACGCCCCTGGTCGCGAAGGGCGACCGCGTGAAGGCCGGACAACTGATCGGCGGGGCCGCCGGCTTTATCTCCGCCAACGTGCACAGCTCCGTCTCCGGGGTGGTGCTCGACGTGAAGGCGGTGGTGGACGCCAGCGGCTACGCCCGTCCTGCCGTCGTCATCCGCGTGGAGGGCGACGAGTGGGACGAGAGCGTCAAGCAGCGGGAATCCCCCGACCACTACCTCTCGGCCTTCTCCCGCGAAGAGATGCTGGCGTCCATACAGGCGGCGGGGGTCGTCGGGATGGGCGGCGCCACCTTCCCCGCGCGCGTGAAGCTCTCGCCGCCCGCCGGGAGTCGCCCGGAGATCCTGATCGTTAACGGCGCGGAGTGCGAGCCTTTCCTGACGGCAGACCACCGGCTGATGATCGAGCGAAGCCGGGAACTGCTGATCGGCACGCGCTTCCTGATGAAGGCGCTGGGCGTGGAACAGGCCATCATCGGGATCGAGAACAACAAGCCGGACGCCATCGCGATCATGCGGGAGGCCGTCACGAAACACACGCTGGGGATCGAGGTCTGCCCCCTCAAGGTGAAGTACCCGCAGGGCGGCGAGAAACAACTGATACAGGCCACCACCGGCCGACGCGTCCCCCCGGGCGCGCTGCCCATCGCCGCGGGGGTGGTGGTGCACAACGTGGGGACGGTGTACGCCGCCTACGAGGCAATCACGATACACAAACCGCTGGTGGAGCGCGTCGTCACCGTCACCGGCAAGTCGCTGGAACGCCCCGGGAACTACCTCTGCCGCGTGGGCGCGCCGGTCTCCCACCTGATCGAGGCCGCCGGCGGGCTGCCCGGGGATACGGGGAAGGTGGTCAGCGGCGGCCCGATGATGGGAAAGGCGCTGGCAAGCACCGACGTCGTCGTCACGAAAGGAACGAGCGGCGTGCTGGTCATCCCGGCCGCCGAGGCGCTGAGGAATCCCTCCCGCGACTGCATCCGCTGCGCCAAGTGCGTGCGGGTATGCCCGATGGGCCTCGAGCCGTACCTGCTGATGACCCTCGGCGAACACCGGCAGACGGGAGAGATGGAAAGGGGCCGCGTGATGGATTGCATCGAGTGCGGCTCGTGCAGCTTCACCTGCCCCGCCCAACGCCCGCTGTTAGACGTCATCCGGCTGGGCAAAAGCCGCGTCGGCCAGGCAATCAAATCGAGAAAATAGCCCATGAATCCCATGAACAAACTCATCGTCTCCCCCTCGCCCCACATCCACGGCGGGGACTCCATCGAGAAAAACATGCGCGGGGTGCTCGTCGCCCTGCTCCCGGCGCTGCTCTGCTCCGTCATCTTCTTCGGCTGGGGGGCGCTCTACGTCACCATCGCGGCGGTCGCCTCGGCGGTACTCTTCGAGCACGTCATCCAGCGCTACCTCTTCAAGCAGCCCACCGCGATCGAGGACGGCTCGGCGGTCGTCACCGGCGTGCTGCTGGCCTTCAACCTGCCCGCCACGATCCCCCTCTGGCTCGCGGCGCTGGGATCGCTCGTCGCCATCGGCGTCGGCAAGATGAGCTTCGGCGGACTGGGGAACAACATCTTCAACCCGGCGCTCGTCGGGCGCGTCTTCCTCCTGATCTCCTTCCCCGTGCAGATGACCACCTGGCCCGTCCCCAACGGCTTCGAGACGACGGACGCGGTGACGGGACCCACGCCGCTGGCGCTCGTCAAACAGGCATTGCGCGCGCAGAAACCTTTCGTCGAGGTGCTCCCCGCGGGAGACGGCGGCCACTCGCTCCTCGACCTGGGGACGGGAAGCGGCGTCGGCGGCAGCCTCGGGGAAATCTCCGCCTTCGCCCTCCTGCTGGGATTCGCCTACCTGCTGGTCAGGCGGATCATCACCTGGCGCGTCCCGGTCTCCATCTTCCTCTCGATCGCCCTCTTCTCCGCGATCCTCCACTGGATCAACCCCTCGTATGCCGGGCCGCTCTTCCACCTGCTCTCCGGCGGGGTCATGCTCGGGGCGATCTTCATGGCCACCGACTACGCCACCTCCCCCATGTCCTACCGCGGGATGTGGATATACGGCGCGGGCATCGGAACGCTCACCATCGTCATTCGCAACTTCGGGGCCTACCCGGAGGGGGTCTCCTTCGCCATCCTGATCATGAATGCCTTCACCCCGTTGATCAACAAGTACTGTAAACCCAAACGATTTGCCTGACATGAGAAAGCGATTAGACTCCAACTTCAAAAACATGGCGCTGGTCTTGTGCGCCATCGCGCTGCTCTCCGCGCTATCCGTCTCCGGCATCAGCGCCCTCACCGCGAAAAGACTCGACAACGTGAAGCTGCAAAACCAGCTGGCAGCGATCCGCGACGTGCTCCCGCCGTTCGACAACAACCCGATGGAGGAGAGCGACACGCTGAGAACCCCCGACGGGGAGATCATCGCGCGATTCCCCGCCAGCAAGGGAGGCGAACGCGTGGGAACGGCCGTGAAAACGTTCTCGAACAACGGCTACAGCGGGCAGATATGGCTCATGGTCGGCTTCACCCCCGCCGGCGCCATCCACAAGTTCACGGTGCTCGAACACAAGGAAACCCCGGGATTAGGCTCCAAGATGGGCGTCTGGTTTGCCGGCGGCAACAAGGGCGACGTCACCGGGAAAATCCCCGGCAGCAAGGGCCTGCGAGTAAGCAAGGACGGCGGGGAAATCGACGCCATCACCGCCGCCACCGTCTCCTCGAGAGCATTCCTCGACGCCGTCAACCGGGCAAGCCGGGTCGCCATAACCGAGTTACAGCCGTGGGCGATATTGGCAAAGGGGCCGCCGTGTACAAAAGCGGGAGTACCTTCGAGCGTCTGCACCAGATTCGGTTTCAGCGCGTCTTTGAGCAGCGCCGCCATGGCGCCGTGGGCGTTAAGCTGGCCCGCAGTAACAGGCTGATCGCCGCCCGTACTCTGCTTCCCGTAGGTATACCCCACAACGATCCTTGAGAGCCGCGCTTTAAGGTCGTCGATGCTGGAGGCAAGGCAGAGAATCGCCATAATCTCGCTGGCGACGGTAATGTCGTAGCCGTCTTCCCGGGGAGTACCGTTAGCCCGGCCGCCCAGACCGTCTATCACGAAGCGGAGCTGCCGGTCGTTCATATCAACACAGCGGCGCCAGGTGATCTTTTTGGGGTTGATGTTGAGTTTGTTATCCTGGAAGATGTGGTTGTCTATCATAGCCGCCAGGAGGTTGTTCGCCGCGCCAATGGCGTGGAAGTCGCCGGTAAAGTGCAGGTTGATGTCTTCCATTGGAATAACCTGCGCCCAGCCGCCGCCGGCCGCGCCGCCCTTTACGCCGAATACCGGCCCAAGGGAAGGTTCGCGCAGGGCAACGATAACCTTTTTGCCCAGAAGCTTGAGGCCATCCGCCAAACCGACGGTGGTTGTGGTTTTCCCCTCACCCGCGGGGGTGGGGTTAATGGCGGTAACAAGGACGAGCTTTCCGTCTTTGTCGTCTTTGTGGTCGAGCAAATAATTATAATCGACTTTAGCCTTGTAATTGCCGTACTGTTCAAGGTACTGTTCGGGGATATTGGCCCGCTTCGCCACTTCCGTAATTTTATCCGA
>JAIROI010000062.1 GCA_031257615.1 Odoribacteraceae bacterium | reverse complement strand
CTCCGGGACATGTCCCCGACCGCTCCGGGACATGTCCCCGACCACTCCGGGACATGTCCCCGACCACTCCGGGATATGTCCCCGATCGCTCCGGGACATGTCCCCGATCGCTCCGGGACATGTCCCCGACCGCTCCGGGACATGTCCCCGACCGCTCCGGGACATGTCCCCGCGTAGATGACAAGGGTCATCGTCGCGACGTCAAAAGCAAGTAACATGACGAGCGCGCTCCGCGAGGAGTCGACGAGCGTCAATATCCCCGGAGTCGGCCTCGCCGACCGCGCGGCGAACGTCACGCGAGGGAAGTTGGCCGACGACAAGCTGTCCTCGACGGTCATCGCGTACACCGGCCGCGTCGCGGCCTACCTCGCGGTCGGATCGAATATTGTTTTCTCAGGAAGGCGCCGCGCCCCTCTCTCGCGGCAATAGAAGAAAGAGAATCACGCCCAGGGAACCGCGTAAT
The DNA here is from genome assembly GCA_031257615.1 of Odoribacteraceae bacterium. GTDB lineage: Bacteria > Bacteroidota > Bacteroidia > Bacteroidales > Marinifilaceae > JAIRKS01. The sequence continues at coordinate 7,950 of JAIROI010000062.1, read as the reverse complement.
TGCTTGAGGGAGCGGGCCAGGTGCGTCTTCACCGTGTTCACCGAGATCCCCAGGCGGGCGGCCACCTCCTTGTATTTCATGTCCTCGAGCACCACCAGCGTGAACACCGCGCGCCCCTGCTCCGGCAAGCGATCCAGCGCCCGGGTAAGCTCCTCGCGCTCCCTCCCGGCGCGCTCCTCGCCGTAATCCGGCCACTCCTGCACCTCCTCGACAGGCTCGGCGACGTATCGCGACAACTCCTTGAGCCGCCGCGTGCTGTTGTTACGAACGGATGAAAAAAGGTAGGCCCGCGACGAACCGGCGAAGGGTTCCCTGCAACTGCGCTCCCAGAAGGAACAAAAGACCTCCTGGACGACGTCTTCCGCCTCCTCGAAGGAGTCCAGGAAGTGCATGGCGTAAACGAGTAGCGGCTTGTAGTACATGTGGAACAGGCCCTTCAACCCCTCCTCGTCGCCGGCGTTCAGGCGTTGTACAAGTGTATGTTCATCGTGCGCGTCCATGACGGCAAATGTAAGAGAAATCAGTAGCCCGGCAAAATCAGGGGTCGACCTCGAACCAGTCGTCGCGGAAGTTGACAAGATAAAGGCGGACGCGGGCGCGCGTGAAGGCCGTGTAGAGCCAGCGCCAGAAGTCGTCGTCGAGGAACGGCTCGGCGACGCGGCCGGCGTCGAGGAAGACGGTGTTCCACTGCCCGCCCTGGGACTTGTGGCCGGTGATGGCGTAGGCGTACTTGATCTGCAGGGCGTTGAAGAACTCGTTTTCTCGGACTTTCTCGCGGCGTTTCTTCCGGGAAGGCTCGGCGGCGTAGTCCTCCTCGACGGCGGCCTGGAAGCGGAGAAAATCGTCGCGGGAGAGGCCGGGCTGCTCGGAAGTAAGCGCGTCGAGGAGCACCCAGGCGTCGACCTCGTCGTCGCGTCCCTGGATGGCGAGGGTGGCGCGGGCGAAGTGGAAGCCGTAGAGGTCAGCGTGTTTGCCGACGCGGGAGACGGTAGCTACGTCCCCGTTGGCGATGAAGTCGTTGTCCTTCTCGTCGAGCCAGAAGTAGTTATTGTGCACGATCATGACCCTGTCCCCGCTGCCGAGGGCCTCCTCGCGGTAGTGGACGCGGGCGCGGATGCCGGCGTTGAAGCGGTTGGCCTGCCGGTTGGAACGACAGATGATGACGGTTTCCTCCTCGCCGGTGGTGGCGTATTCCCGTTCGAGGGCCTCGAGGAAGTCGCCGCCGGTGATCCGCCGGACGTCGGGGAAACCCGGACGGAGGAAGGCGGCAGCCCGGCGGCCGCTCCCGATCATGTGGCGGACGCGGGTGGCGTTGAAGAGGATGCCGGAGCTTTCCGCCTGGCGGGTGGTCTCGGAGAGGGAGGCATGGAGCACCTCGAGGCCGTGGTGTTGACGGAGGTGGGAGGAGTCGAGGGCAGGGCCGAGGCGGGTGCCGACGGGGGGCAACTGGGCGTCGTCGCCGATGAAGACGAGGCGATCGCGCCGCCCGCTGTAAACGTACTGGAAGAGGTCGCGGAGCAGGGAGCCGCTGCCGAAGATGGAGTCGAGGCTCTCGTCGCCGATCATCGAGGCCTCGTCGACGAAAAAGAGGGTGTCGCTGCTGGTGTTGAAACCGAGATCGAAGCGAGCGATGCCTTCCCTCGTGTCGCGTCCCCTGTAGATTTTCTTGTGGACGGTGAAGGCGGGCAGGCCGGCGTAAGAGGAGAAGACTTTGGCGGCGCGACCGGTGGGGGCCAGGAGGATAACCCGCTGCTGGAGCTGCGCGAGGGTGGCGACGATGGCGGCCACGAGGGAGGTCTTGCCGGTGCCGGCGTGGCCCGTGAGGAGGAATAGCTCGCGGGCGTTGTCGCGGTAAAAGAAGGAGACAAAGGCGTCAACGGCCTCGCTCTGCGAGGGGGTGTAGGCGAGGCCGAAACGAGCCGCCAGGAGTTGCTTGAAATAGTCGTGCATGGTCGCCATGTGAATCTTTTTTCTTACTTTTGCCCGCGTACGCCGGGTAAGGCCGCGTAAAGATAGTAGAAACCAGAAAAAAGATTCCATGTCGAAACCAGCATCCGCGACGAGCGTTCGTTTTCCAAGGGAGACCCGCGGGGAGATTCCCGGGGGGGGGACGCTCGCCGTCCTGCACGAGGAGGAGGAATGCGCGCTCTGTGTACGGGGCGCGGGGGGCGAGTTGCTGCTGGTGGCCAGGGAAAGGGCGGAGGACAACGAGGAACTGCTGGAACGGCTCGGCGCGCATCCCTTACTGACGCGGCAGGATTACGGGAAGGTGATCGCGGCGGTGTGCTACAGGGAGAAGATGCTGGTGCCGAACCGGCTTTTCTGGAGGGATCAACTGCCGCTCCTGTGGTCGTTCTACCGCGACCAGCCGGGCAACGAGCGGCTCTTTTCCAGCAGCGTCCGGGAATGGAAGGCGCAGATGGTGGGGGCGCTGCCGGCCCGCGTGGAGCAACTGTACCGAGGGCTGCAACCGGCCTGCTCGTTCCTGCCCGGGGGCTTCCCGCTGGTGAAGATGGCGCTCAGGATGTGCGCGAAAGACCGCGAGTATCTCTTTGCCGACGTCCGCGGGGAGTACGTCGACTTGCTGCTGGTGCGCGATAGAAATCCCCTCCTCTTTAATACGTTTCACCAGGATACGGACGACGATGTTTTCTTTTTCATGATGCAGGCCGCGCGCTCGTGTCAGTTTGACGAACGCGCGCGGCTGGTTCTCACGGGAAACGTCTCCCCGCGCGGGCAACTCCGGGAACGACTCGCGCGGTACTGGAACGCCCCGCTGCTGGTCACGGAACCGGCGCTGAATGCCCTCGCGCAGGACGCGAGCCTGAATACCACTCCCTTCGTTCACCTACTTAACCTGCACGCGTGCGAATCATAAGCGGGAGCCACCGGGGGCGACAAATCTTTCCCGACAGGTATTTCAAGGCCCGACCCACGACGGATTTTGCCAAGGAAAATCTTTTCAACGTGCTGCAACACCTCGTGGAGTTCGAAGGAGCGCGCGTCCTCGACCTCTTCGCCGGCACCGGGAGCATCAGCTACGAGTTTGCCTCCCGCGGCGCCAGGGAGGTCATCGCCATCGAGTCCTATCACCCCCACTTCTCGTTCATCAAACACACCGCCGAGGAACTCGGCCTGGGGTGCATCGCGGCCTACCGCACGGACGCCTTCATCGCATGCAGGCGACTGAAAGAAACCCCCTTCCACGTCGTCTTCGCCGACCCTCCCTACGAATGGACGCGGCTGACCGAACTGCCGGACGCGATCTTCGACCTCCACCTCCTCCTGCCGGGAGGCGTCGCCGTGGTGGAACACCCCGGGAGCATCGACTTCTCTGCGCACCCCCGCTTCCTCATGCACAGGGAATACGGCAACGTCCACTTCTCCATCTTCCAGGAAGAAAACCCGGACGAGGGAGAGGCGCGCGCAACGTAATCCCACTTCCCCCGTCTATGCAAAAACGCGTTAACCATGAAATTTTTCCGTAAACAATCCATATCCCTGCTCCTCCTCGCCCTCGCCGCGGCCTGCGTCGACGAACGACAACCGTCGGACTACGAGAAGTTTTTTATCGCCTACGGCACCGTGATCAGCGCCCCCGAACGCAGCCTTTTCGTGGTGCTCGACGATAAGGACACCATGCTGCTCGTCGCCGAGTCCGCCATCCCCCTCGAGTTTTTCAAGGACGAGATGCGCCTCATCATCGATTATTCCATCCTGGAGAAAGCCGCGCCCGGCGAACCTTACCACTACCGCGCTCGGGTCAACCAGGCCATGGAAATCGCGACCGTGGAGGTCAACATCGCGGGAGATAACGCGGGGGATGACCCCATCGCGGTCGAGAATTACTGGCTCGCCCGCGGGTTCCTCACCTTTAAGTATAGCGTCCGCGGCACGACCTTTAAACACGCTATCAACCTCGCGCTCTTGCCCCCACCGCGAGAGGAAGAAGACGATCCGAACGAGCCGTTCGTCGCCCTCGAACTGCAACACGACGCCACGGGCGACCCGAACAACGACTCCCTGACCGATCTCATCTCTTTTCCCCTCTACAAGGTTTTCCCCGACGCCACCGACCCCATCAGGCTGAGAATCTCCTATAATGACCCGGAAAAAGCGGGAGGAAAAACAACAATCGAGATCACGTATTACCCGCGCGCGACAACCTGACCCGCCCCCCGCGATTATTTTCTCGCGCGTTTGCTTGCGAATTGAAAAAAAGATATACCTTTGTCCCCGCTTGAAACAGGCAACGTTCTTTAAAATCATGGGCAGTTACCAGAGTGGACAAATGGGGCTGACTGTAACTCAGCTGGCTACGCCTTCGGTGGTTCGAATCCATCACTGCCCACCAAAACGAAAACGACAGGCTCTCGCGCCTGTCGTTTTCAACAAGATCGCGGAAATAGCTCAGTCGATAGAGCACTAGCCTTCCAAGCTGGGGGTCGCGGGTTTGAGTCCCGTTTTCCGCTCTCACTCGAAACTCAGTGGCCGGCACATCACGCGCCGGCCACTTTTTTATGCCACTACCGCCACCTTGCATACCCGGGGAAAAGCACTACTTTTGTGTACACATTCAAGCACCCTTTAATTACAGTATCATGAAAATCATAACAACGCGAGAGATGCGCAAGGACGCGAAAACCTTCTTCGAACTGGCCGAGAAAGAGCGGGTCGCCGTGAAGCGGGGACACAAGTACGTGAATTTGATTATCGCGGACAGCCCCGACACCCGATACGTCAGCGAAGACTGGATCAAGGAGTTCCTCGCCATTCCCGGCGAATTTCGGGTGAACCCGTTCGAGATTAGCCCGTCGGGCGACCTGTTTTACGCGGACAAGAGAAACTTGGAACGCGTGGACGAGGCCATCGCGCAGGCCCGGGACGGGCAGGTGAGCAAGTTATCCAAGGAAGAACTATCCGTGTTACTGGGACTGTGACAAGCCGAGAAAAGATATACAGCATCGAGTACACCAGGCAATTTCTCAGCGATGTACAGGCGCACCGGCAATCAGGAAGGAGGTCTATCCTCGTGAAGATAGACGCCCTTCTCGAGGAACTTCGCGAGCATCCCACCACCGGAACCGGAAATCCCGAGGCATTGAGGGGTGACATGGCCGGCTTATGGTCTCGTCGCGTCACGCGGGTACACCGCCTCGTCTACGAGATATGCGAGGAAACGATCACTGTAATCGTACTCACCGCCAAGGGGCATTACGGCGACAAGTGAGCGAGCGCGTAAAAGTCTGTTGAATCTTGGCTCTATCGCAATAATACTCGTCACACGCGCAGCATGGCCGCGGGCGGTATATTCAGGAACACACAAAGCTGGCGGGCAATCTTTAGCGTTGGCTCCGCGCGGCCCGCGATATAATCATTGACGCGGGAGGGGCTTACTCCGATATTGCTCGCGAGTTCCTTTTGAGTGATCCCCTTTTCCTCCAGGGAACTTTCTATCAACTCGGCGACGGTTGGTTTCCCGATCGGGAAATGCTCCTTTTCGTAGGCCATCACGATGTCCGACACGACGGTTAGTTCGACCGCGTGCCTATCATTCGCGGGCGTATCGTCTTGCACCAGCGGGAGAAGTTCCTCAATCCTCGCCAGCGCGAACTGATACTGTTCTTCGGTTATTTTATTCATATCGTATCTCATATAGTTGAACAATCTATTTTAGCGTACTCATCGCGGGTGCCCACGAAGCGGATGTAAACGTAGCCTATCGTAAACTTGACGACCACCACCAGCCGGTACTTGTTCCCTTTTATATTGAAGACGTAGTGCTGTTTCCCGGTGTAATCCGTCGCCGGGAAATCGACCTTTATGTCATGCAGGTTCTTCCATTCCGCCTTTTCCGCGACGTCATACCACCGTTCCAGCGGCAACTTGGAATCCTCTCGTCCTTTCGTCTCGTAGAACTCCTTGAGTTTTTTATGCGATATTATCCTCATCCGGTACCTTCTTACGACGCGAAGATACAACGCGATCTTGAAATACAAGATTTCCCGGACGAAAAGTTTTATACGACAGAACGAGCAGCACTATCTCTACCGCGGAAATAACAGGAAACAAATCCCCCTCTTGTGATTCCTCCGCGTTATGTGTATGTTTGCCGTTGTTTATTACATTCACGAAAACGCGTATTGTATCATGTCAAACCTGTGGAAAACGAAATCAATCGAGCAGCTCGCGACCGAATCCAAGGGACGCGGGAACGACGGAGAACTGAAAAAAGTACTCACCACCCGGTCACTCATCGCCCTGGGTATCGGGGGCATCATTGGCGCGGGTCTATTCTCCCTGACCGGCATCGCGGCGGCCGAACACGCGGGCCCTGCCGTGATGCTCTCCTTCGTCATCGCGGCGGTCGCGTGCCTATTCTCGGCGTTATGCTACGCTGAATTTGCCTCCATGATCCCCGTCGCCGGCAGCGCCTACACCTATTCTTACGCCACATTTGGAGAATTCATGGCATGGATCATCGGCTGGGACCTCGTCCTCGAATACGCCCTTGGCGCGGCCACCGTCGGCGTCAGCTGGTCGCAATACCTCGCGAAGCTCCTCCTGCAGTTCGGCCTCACCCTTCCCGACGCCCTCGTCCGTTCTCCCTTCGAGCCGGGCGGGATCATCAACCTGCCGGCGATCTTCATCGTCTGCGCCATCTCCCTCGTACTGATCCGCGGCACGCGCGGCTCCTCCCGCCTCAACAACATCCTTGTCGTGCTCAAGATCGCCGTGGTCTTCACCTTCATCATCCTCGGATGGAGCTTCATCGACCCGGCGAACCACGTCCCCTTCATCCCCGAAAACCGGGGCGAGTTCGGCCACTTCGGCCTTTCCGGCATTGCAATGGGCGCGGCCGTCGTCTTCTTCGCATTCCTCGGTTTCGACGCCGTCTCGACGGCCGCCCAGGAGACCATCAACCCTCGCAAGTCCATGCCCCGGGGCATCATCGGCGCGCTACTCGTATGCACCGTCCTCTACGTCCTGTTCGCCTACGTCATGACCGGCATGTTGCCCCACGAAGAATTCATCGGAGACGCCAGCCCCGTTGCCAAGGCCTTTTCCGTGACCGGCTACGCGAGCATCGAGACTCTCCTCATCCTGGCCATCGTCTGCGGCTACACCTCCGTCATCCTCGTCATGCTTCTTGCACAGAGCCGCGTCTTCTACTCCATGAGCAGGGACGGCCTCCTCCCCGGCTTCTTCAGCGACATACACGCCCGCTTCAAGACGCCCTGGAAAACCAACATCTTCTTCATGATCTTCATCGCCATCCTTGCAGGACTCGTCCCCATCAGCGACCTCGGACACATGGTCAGCATGGGCACGCTCCTCGCCTTCGCCCTCGTCTCCATCGGGATCATCATCCTCAGGAAACAGCGCCCGGACATACCCCGGAAGTTCAAGACACCCCTCGTCCCCTACCTCCCCGCCCTCGGAGCGCTCGTCAGCCTGGCTCTCATGTACTCCCTCCCCATCATCAGCTGGTACAGGTTAATCATCTGGATGGCAATCGGACTTGTAATCTACTTCGCCTACGGCCGCGCCCACTCGCGCCTCAACCGGTAGCGCGTCAAGCAACATCTCCAGCGCCCTCATCGTCGCCCGGCCCATGTTACGCTCCCGCGCGAAAGAAAAATGAAACACCCGGGCGACAGTCCCCGCCGGCGTCGCCACGGCAATCCACACCGTCCCCACCGGCTTCCCCGGGGAACCGCCGCCCGGCCCGGCCACCCCCGTGGTCGCCACCGCGTAATCCGTCCCCAGCAGGCGACGAATACCCTCGGCCATCGCCACCGCCACCTCCTCGCTCACCGCCCCGCGACGCTCGATCAACGCCCGCTCCACCCCCAGCATCGTCACCTTCGCCTCGTTACTATACGCCACCGCGCCCCCCTTGAAATACACCGAGGCGCCCGGCAACAACGTGATCTCGCCGGCAATCCT
>JAIROI010000052.1 GCA_031257615.1 Odoribacteraceae bacterium | reverse complement strand
CGTGCGGGGATCAGGCTGTATGGCATGAAGGATATTGTCGCGATGAAACTGTCGGCCATTGCCGATAACGGGACGCGGTTGAAAGACTTCGTGGACGTGGCCTGTCTTTCCACGAGGATGTCCCTTTTCGATATGCTCCGGGCGTATGGTGAGAAGTTTCAGAGTTCAAATCCCGTCAGGCCATTGAAAGGGCTGGCTTTCCACGATGACATTAATTTCAAGGAGCCTATCCGGATGGTAGGCGGCGATTACGAGTGGGAGCGGGTGAAAAATCGAATAAATGACATGCTCGCGCGCGGCGAGACCGTGTTCGAGGAGTTGCCGTTGGTTTCCCGGAAATCTTGAGCGTTAGCCGACGATGCCCTCTCGGAGGATGTCGTGGAGGTGGACGATGCCCTGGTAGTGGCCGGCGGGGTCGGTGACGACGAGTTGGGTGATGCTGTGGCGTCTCATGGCGCCGTGGGCGTTATAGGCGAGTTCGTCTTCGAGGGTGGTCTTGGGGTTGGGCGACATGATGTCGCCGGCGGTCAGGCCGTCGGTGTTGTCGTACTTCTCCATCATGCGTCTCAGGTCGCCGTCGGTGATGATGCCCAGGAGCTTGTTCTGGTTGTCGGTGACGGCCACGGCGCCGAGTCGTCCCTTGGAGATGGCGAGGATCAGTGGTCGGATGCCGGTTGATGGGTGGACGGCGGGGCGGTTGTCGCGGTCGTAGACGTCCGCGACGCGGGTGTAGAGGCGTTTGCCGAGGGATCCCCCGGGGTGATAGCGAGCGAAGTCGCCGCTGGAGAAGTTCCGGCACTCGATCAGGCACATGGCGAGGGCGTCTCCCATGACGAGTTGCGCGGTGGTGGAACTCGTGGGGGCGAGTTCCAGCGCGCCGGCCTCTTTCCTGACCGTCGCCTTGAGGACGCGGAGGGCGTTTTTGGCGAGGAAGGAGTCGACGTCGGAGACCATCGCGACGATGTTCCGGTTGCCCACGTTGCGTATCAGTGGCACGAGGAGTTTGATTTCCGGCGTGTTGCCGCTCTTGGAGAGGCATATCACGACGTCCTCGGGTCGCACCATTCCGAGGTCGCCGTGGATGGCGTCGGCGGCGTGCATGAAGATGGCGGGGGTGCCGGTAGAGTTGAGGGTGGCGACGATTTTGGTGGCGATGAGGGCGCTTTTTCCGATGCCGGTGAGGATCACGCGTCCCTTGCTCTCGTAGACGAGTTTGACGACGGCCTCGAAGTCGTCGTCGATGCAGGCCTCGAGTTCTTGCACGGCCCTGGCCTCGTCGCGGATCACGTCGCGTGCTATTTTCTTGATGTCTATTGTCATGTTCATACGTTGTTACTCTCTGTTGGCGGTGGTATTGTTGAAAGCCGGGGGACTTCCGCGACAAAAGTATGTTTTTTCGGGGTTAGTCGGGGGCGCGGGTCGTTAGATTTATTGGTAACATTTTGTTCGCGGGAAAGAATTAAGTTCTAAATTTGCGTTCCCAACGGGCGCGCGTCGTCCCCGCGGGATAGTGATCTATCGTGAAAAAACCAGAATCTTAAAACAAGAAGCGAAGAAAAAATACAATGGGAACGCAAATAGACTTACATGCCAAACTGAAGAGGTATTTCGGTTTCGATAACTTCAAGGGGCAACAGGAGGCGATTATAGAGAACGTGTTGGCAGGGAAGAATACCTTCGTGTTGATGCCGACCGGCGGGGGAAAATCGCTGTGCTACCAGCTGCCGGCCTTGATTCTCGACGGGACGTCCATCGTGATCTCGCCGCTGATCGCCCTGATGAAGAATCAGGTGGACGCCATGCGCGCGTTTAGCGAGACGGACGGGGTGGCTCACTTTATGAACTCCTCGCTGAACAAGATGGAGATCGTGAGGGTGAAGGAGGACGTGCTGAGCGGCAAGACGAAGTTGCTCTACGTGGCGCCGGAGTCGCTGACGAAGGAGAGTAATATCGAGTTTCTGAGGAAGATTAATATCTCTTTCTTTGCCGTGGACGAGGCGCACTGTATCTCGGAATGGGGTCACGACTTTCGCACGGAGTACCGGAGGATCAGGCCCATCGTCGAGCAGATCGGGAGAGCGCCCATCATCGCGCTGACGGCGACGGCCACGCCAAAGGTGCAACACGATATACAGAAGAACCTGGATATGCTGGACGCGCGGGTTTTCAAGTCGTCGTTCAATCGCCCTAACCTCTATTACGAGGTGCGCCCCAAGAGCGACCCGGCCCGGGATATCATCAAGTATATTAAAAACAACGACGGGAAGTCGGGGATCATCTATTGCCTGAGCCGGAAGCGGGTGGAGGAGCTGACCGAGCTGCTCAACGTGAACGGGATCAAGGCCGCCGCCTATCACGCGGGCATGGACGCCAGCACCCGGAGCATCAACCAGGATCGTTTCCTGATGGAGGAGGTGAGCATCATCGTCGCCACGATCGCCTTCGGGATGGGCATCGATAAGCCGGACGTGCGCTTCGTGATCCATTACGACATCCCCAAGAGCCTCGAGGGGTATTACCAGGAAACCGGGCGCGCCGGGCGCGACGGGGGAGAGGGGATATGCATCACCTTCTACAGTTACAAGGATATCCAGAAGCTGGAGAAGTTCATGCAGGGGAAGCCCATCGCCGAGCAGGAGATCGGCAAGCAGTTGTTGCTCGAGACGGTCTCGTACGCCGAGTCGTCGCTGTGCCGGCGGAAGGTGCTCCTGCACTATTTCGGGGAGGGCTACCCGGAGGACAACTGCGGATCGTGCGACAACTGCCTCTACCCGAAGAAGGAGTTCGAGGGGAAGGAGTTCATGCTCGACGCCCTGCAGACCGTGGTCGAGGTGAAGGAGAAGTTCAAGGTGGAGCACCTGATCAATGTCCTGGTGGGGGACAGCGACTCCACGATCAAGTCTTATCGCCACGACGAGCTGGAAACGTTCGGGATCGGGTGCGAGAAGCCCGCGCAATTTTGGAACATGGTGTATCGCCGGGCGCTGATCGGCGGATTGATCGAGAAAGATATCGAGCAGTACGGCGTGATCAAGTTGACCGACGCCGGGCGCGACTTTCTGAAACACCCCAAAGATTTCATGTTGATGGAAGACCATAACTACGACGAGAACGAGGAGAAGTTGCAGGAGAAAGGCGGCGTGTCGGCCCTCGACAGCACTCTCTTCGCCATACTCAAAGACCTCAGGAAGAAGATCGCCAAGAAACACGAGCTTCCCCCCTACGTCATCTTCCAGGATCCCTCCATCGAGGACATGTGCATCCACTATCCCGTCACGCTGGAGGAACTGGCGAACATACAGGGCGTCGGCATCGGGAAAGCGAACAAGTACGGGAAGGAGTTCGTCGAGGTGATCAAGAAGCATGTCGACGACAACGAGATCGAACGGGCGCAGGACATGGTCGTGAAGACGATCATCAACAAGTCGAAGTTCAAGGTGCATATCATCCAGAACATCGACCGCAAGATTGATCTCGAGGACATCGCCGTCGCCGAGGGACTATCGTTCGAGGAACTGATCAAGGAAATGGAGGCCATTGTCTTCTCCGGCACGAAGCTGAACATCGATTATTACATCAACCGGATTCTCGACGAGGAGCAGCAGGCGGAGATCTTTGCCTACTTCATGGAGGCCGCCTCGGACAACATCTCGGAAGCTTGCGAGGAGTTTGGCGGCGACTACACGGAGGACGATCTCAGGCTGATGCGCCTGAAATTCCACTCGAAGCACGGCAACTAATCCTTCAGCCGTTTTTCTATCTCCAGCATTTCGTCCCGTAGCCGCGCGGCCCGCAGGAAGTCCATCTCCCCGGCCGCGGCCAGCATCTCCGCCCGGGTTTTCTCCAACATCTTCTTCAGCGCGGGCCGGCTCGCGTAAGCCACCACCGGGTCGGCCACCGCGGGCAGATCCTCCGCGCCGGAATACGCGACGGGCGCGCTCCTGGCGAGCAGCGAGCCGGCGGCCCGCTGTACCTTGTGGGGAACGACGCCGTGCCGCTGGTTATATTCCAACTGTTTTTCCCTGCGATAATTCGTCTCGTCGATAGTAGCCTGCATGGAGCGCGTGATCGTGTCGGCGTACATGATCACCTTGCCGTTCAGGTGGCGGGCGGCGCGTCCGGAAGTCTGTATCAGGGCGCGCGCGGAGCGCAGGAACCCCTCCTTGTCGGCGTCGAGGATCGCCACGAGCGACACCTCCGGCAAGTCCAGCCCCTCCCGCAGGAGGTTCACGCCGACGAGCACGTCGATTTCCCCTTGTCGCAGGTTGTCGAGGATTTGTATCCTGTCCATCGTGTCCACGTCCGAGTGGATGTACTGGCATTTCACGCGCACCTTGCGAAGAAACTCGGTCAATTCCTCGGCCATGCGCTTGGTGAGGGTGGTCACCAGCACCCTGTCGCCCGTCTCGACGCGTTGCCGGATCTCCTCCAGCAGGTGATCGATCTGGTGCTTGCTCGGCACCACCTCGATGGCGGGGTCGGGGATACCGGTGGGGCGGATGAGTTGTTCCACGACTACCCCGCGCGCCTTCGACAGTTCGTAATCGGCGGGCGTGGCGCTCACGTAGATCGTCTGGCCGGAAGTCTTCTCGAACTCTGCGAACGTGAGCGGCCGGTTGTCGAACGACGCCGGGAGGCGAAAGCCGTACTCCACCAGCGCCTGCTTCCGCGCGTTATCGCCGCCGTTCATCGCCCTGATCTGGGGGAGCGTCGCGTGCGACTCGTCGACCACCAGCAGGGAACCCGCCGGGAAATAGTCCATCAGGCAGAAGGGCCGCGTCCCGGCCGCGCGATTCTCGAAATAGCGGGAATAATTCTCGATGCCGCTGCAATACCCCAGCTCCCGCAGCATCTCCATGTCGTATCGCACCCGCTCTTCCAGCCGCTTGGCCTCGAGTTCCCGCCCGGCGGACTTGAAGAAGTCGATCCGCTGCAGCAGGTCGCTCTCGATCTCCGCGGTGGCCCGCTGGATCGTCGCCTTGTCGGTCACGAAAAGATTCGCCGGGTGCACGTTCAGCGATTCCATCTCGTGGATCTTCCGTCCCGTGGCGGGGTCGAAGGAGGATATCCGCTCGATCTCTTCTCCCCAGAACTCGACCCGGTAGGCGACCCCGTCGAAGCTCTCCACGGCCGGGAAGATGTCCACCGTCTCGCCCCTTGCCCGGAAGGTGCCGCGCTTGAAGTCCAGACCGCCGTTCGCGTAGTACGCGTCCACCAGCTGGCGCAGAAACCGGTTACGGGTGATCTTCATGCCGCGCTCCAGGTAAACGATGTTGGCGCGGAAGGACTCCGGGTTGGCCATGCTGTAAAGGCACGACACCGAGGAGACTACCAGCACGTCGCGACGCCCCGACAGCAGGCTGGCCGTGGCGCGCAGCCGGAGCTTGTCCAGCTCCTCGTTGATCGCCATGTCTTTCTCGATATAGGTGTTCGTCACCGGCAGGTAGGCCTCCGGCTGGTAATAGTCGTAATAGGAAACAAAGTATTCGACGGCGTTCGACGGGAAGAATGTCTTGAACTCGCAGTACAGCTGGGCGGCCAGCGTCTTGTTGTGGCTCAACACCAGCGTGGGGCGTTGCACCGCCTGCACCACGTTCGCCACCGTGAAGGTCTTCCCCGAACCGGTCACGCCCATCAGCACCTGGTAGTCCGCTCCCTCCATCACCCCCCTGGTCAACTGCTTGATGGCCTCCGGCTGGTCGCCCGTCGGCGCGTAATTGGACTCCAGTCGGAACATCTATCGCTCGATTTTAGCCATGAACTTCTCCGGGTTGATGATCGCGCGCTCGTGGGTGCCGCTGCCGATCCCCGCCTCCTCGTCCCACGCCTCCACCGCGAAGCGGACGCGCCGCCCCTCGACCTCCTCGACGGTCGCCCGGCAGCCGACTTTCTTGCCGACGGCGGTGGCCTTGACGTGTTTCACGTTGATGGCGACGCCCACGCTGTCTTCTTGATCGCCCAGCGCCCCTTTCAGGCACTTGATCGCCGTGTTTTCCATCAGGCACACCATCGCCGGGGTCGCGAAGACCTCCAACTTTCCCGAACCGTGCGCGGCGGCAGTGTCCTTGTGTGTCACAATCATCTCTTGAGAGACCGTCATCCCTCGCGTAATGTTACTCGTGCTCATGTTACTCGTTATTTATCGTAGCTATCATCAACATTTACTTTCAAACGGGGGGCAAAGGTAGGGATTTATTCGTCGCTACCGCCGCGGTGGGAAAAAATCGGGAAGCCCCCTCCCGGCGGGAAACACTCGCGCGACGGACGCGCGCGACGCGGAATACTCCTTCGCGGGTAGCGCGGCAGGAGGCCGGCCGGTACCTGCTGTTGCTTGATCCCCTACCGGGTTCTCGTCGTCCGTTCCCTTTCGCGGGCGCGCGAAGGCTTGCAGACGCTCGTCCGCTCCCTTTCGCGGCTGCGCGAAGGCTCGCGGACGCTCGTCCGCTCCCTTTCGCGGGCGCGCGAAGGCTTACGGACGCTCGTCCGCTCCCGTTCGCGGACGCGCGAAGGCTCGCGGACGCTCGTTCGCGACGTTTCGCGGGCGCGCGAAGGCTTGCGGACGCTCGTTTGCGCCCTTTCGCGGCTGCGCGAAAGGGAGCGGACGCTCGTCCGCACCCTTTCGCGCAGCCGCGAAAGGGAGCGGAGAGTTCCCGGTAACGCGACAAACCTCCTCCTATATATATATAAGGAGTGTGTTCCTTGTTCGCGCGCGGGAAAAAACGCGAGAGTGGAGGTGAAACGAAATTTAGTCGCCTGAAACTTGGAACAATTGGAATTTTGTGCGAACATTGCAGGAAAATAACAACGATGCAGATAGGACCACCGCGCTTTCGGAAAGGATATTTTTTTACAATCGCGACGCAACCGCAGTCTCGGACGTGCATCTTAGTCTCGTAGAAGTTGATGTGTTCTTTGGATGAAATAGTTGCACGCTGCAAGAACGGGGATAGAGCTGCCAGGGAGCAGTTGTACCGGGAGTTCTCTCCCAGGATGTTCGCGGTCTGTATCCGTTACTCCAGGACGCGGGAAGAGGCGGAGGATAACCTGCAAGATGGATTCATTAAGGTACTCGAGTCGATCAAGCAGTATTCCGGGAAAGGCTCTTTCGAGGGATGGATGAAGCGGATCTTCGTGAACACGGCCCTGGAGAAATACCGCAGGAACACCCCGGTGCAACTGCTGGGGGACCTGCCGGAGCAGGAGGAGGAGGAAGGGGAGGGGAGCATGAACGTGCCCGGGGAGGTGTTGCTGGAGTTCGTGAGCCGGTTACCTGAAAAGTACCGGATGGTGTTCAACCTCTACGTGATGGAGGAGAAGTCGCACAAGGAGATCGCCGCGCTGGTGGGAATATCCGAGGGGACTTCCAAGTCCAACCTGGCGCGAGCCAAAGAGATATTAAGGAGAAAGATTAAAGAATACGTGAAACATGAGTGATGCATTAGAAGAGCTATTTAGAACGACCCTGGAAAAGGTCGCCGTCACCCCGCCGGAACGAGTGTGGAGCCGCGTCGACGCCCACTTCTCGGCCAGGCGGCGGCTGCGGCGACTCGCGTATAGCGGCGCGGCGGCGGCGGTTGCCTTGATGGCGGCGCTTCCTCTCTTTTTCTCCCCCGCGCCCCGGGATGCTCCCGCGCTGCTCGCTGCCCGGATTCTTCCCGGCTCGCCCGTTCTCGTGTCTCCCGCGCCTCCCGCGCCTTCATTGCCGTCGCCCCCGCCTCCCTCTCGCCGGCAGGTTGCCGTCGTCCCGAACGACCCGATCGACCCCGTGGCGCTCTCTCCCGGCCGCCTCCCCGCGGCGCTCTCTTCAAACGATCCCGCGGCGCCGGCGCTTGCCCCGATGACCTCCCGGAATACCATCCCCCTGGTCAACGGCGCCGCCGTCGCCAACGCCCTGAAATATCACCAGCTGCTGGCGTCGGGGACGGCCGCCCCCGCGCGAAAAGAGGTAAGACGGACGGAGCCGAGGTATACCGTGAGCGGGTACGTCTCTCCCGGTTATTCCTCCGGGAAATACAAGGCGACGGGGGGGACGACAAACGATCAGATGAGCGGCATATACAATATAAATGGAGGGGTGGCCTTCGCGGTGAACACCGGCAAGCGCCTCGCCGTGGAGACCGGCGTCGGCTTCTCGAGGGTGGGGCAGGCCGCGGATATAAAGTATCATACCCCCATGAGCCTCTCGCCTGCCGCCCGTAACGTCATCACCCCGCTGGGAAACGTCAACAACAGTTCCAAGGTGCTCGCCGTGCTCCACAACAGCAACGAGGAGATACTGGAGGGCGTGCGCTCGTACCAGACCGGCGCGCTCGAACAGCGCTTCGACGCCATCGACATCCCGCTCTATCTCCGTTACTACATCAATAATACCAAGCTAAAATTTAGCGTCATCGGCGGCCTGGGCACTCACTTGCTCGTGGATAACCGCACCTACCTGACGTCAAGCGATAGCCGCGACAACCTCGGGGCAACGGACGACATCCGCAAGTTGAACTTCTCTGCTCGTTTGGGGCTGGGTTTGGAGTATCCCATCACGCGCGTCCTCCATTTCAAGTTCGAGCCGGCCTTCAAATACTACTTGCAGTCCATCAGCAACAATAGCAACATCGACTTTAGGCCCTACTCGCTTAATCTCTCTACCGGCTTCGGGATACGGTTCTAATATTTCCGGTTCACGATCTCGCTGTAGATGATCGCGTCCCTGACGTCAAAATGCTTCAATATTCCCTCCCTCTCCTCGATCTGCTCGGGTTCGTTGTCGCGAAAAAGAGCGGCGAAACGCTGATCCCGCTCGCTTTTCCTGTCTCGTTCCTGACTCCGCCGTTTCGCGATCTCCCGGTAGCGGACAAGATCGACGTCAGGCTCCACCTCCGGGGTTGACGGGAGGTTCATCCGCTCCCTCATCCGCTGGAACTCCCGCATCATCTCGTTGACGGAGCTCTCCTCCTCCTCCCGGTACGGGGAGTGATCGCCGGGGAACGGGGCGGTCTCCGGCTGCTGCTGTTTGAACTTCCGGTAGGACCTTATGCCGGGTAACACGATCATGGCCACGAGGGTAATGATGTAAATCAAAGTCTGTAACGAATCACTGTTGTCCATAACACTGTATCTTTTAAATTGCGCGAAAACGACGCCGCCAACCGGCCCCGCTTTTCATTCCCAAATGTAATACTATTTTTCCGGGGCGATGAAATAAATGAATTTCTTTTTTTCTACCTTTGCCAATGAATTAATCATGACTATTTCACGTATAACTAAAAAACATCCGATGAGAACAAAGCGAGCATTAATCAGTGTATTTGACAAGGAGGGTATTGTTGATTTTGCGAAATCGCTACAATCCATGGGCTGGGAGATCGCGTCTACCGGCGGAACCTCAAGAAAGCTCCAGGAAGAAGGAGTTCCCGTCAAGGACATTTCGGAGATTACCCGTTTCCCGGAGTGTTTTGATGGACGAGTAAAGACGCTCCACCCTCATGTCGAAGGAGGTATTTTGGCAATCAGAGATAACGAAAAGCATCAACAACAGATGGCCGAGCTGGGGATCGAACCCATAGACATGGTCGTTTGTAACCTCTATCCTTTCAAAGAGACCCTCCTGAAAGCCGGGACTTCTCACGAGGAAATCATTGAAAACATCGATATTGGCGGACCCGCGATGATTCGCGCCGCGGCGAAGAATTATCCCTTCGTGACCGTGATCACCGATCCGGAAGACTACGCCGGGGTCATCGCGGAATTGAAGGCACAGGGCGACACCTCGGCGAAAACCAAAGAACGGCTGGCAGCGAAAGTGTTTATCCACACCGCGCATTACGACGCGCTGATCGCCGATTACTTCTCCAAACGCCTTGGCGTCACCTCCCCGAAGACACTGACATTGACCTACGAGAAAAAGCAAGAACTGCGCTACGGGGAGAATCCTCACCAGGCCGCCACCTTCTACGCCTCCGTGCAGGAGACGGAAGGAACGCTGACCGGAGCGGTGCAACTCCAGGGAAAAGAGTTATCCTATAACAATATCGGGGACGCCGACGGGGCGTTGGAAGCATTGAAAGAATTCGGCGAACCGACAGTGGTCGCGGCCAAACACGCCAACCCGTGTGGCGTGGGTAGCGCGCCGAGCCTCGCCGAAGCCTTTCAAAAAGCCCACGACGCCGATCCGGTATCCATTTATGGCGGCATCGTGGTCGCCAACCGGGAGATTGACAAGGCGTGCGCCGAGAAGATGATCCCGGTATTCCTCGAAGTGGTCGCGGCCCCTTCCTTTTCGCGGGAGGCATTGGAAATCCTTGCCAGGAAAAAGAACCTGCGGTTGTTGCAGGTCGAGCAGATCACCCGCGCTAGTTACTCCTCTCCCAAGGCGCGTACCGTCCTTGGCGGCTTGTTGGTACAAGACCCGGACGCGTCCCTTTTAGTAGAGGAACCGCGAATCGTCACGAACCGACCGCCCGCGGAGAAAGAATGGGAGGACCTGCTGTTCGCATGGAAAGTAGTCAAACACGTGAAGTCAAACGGCATCGCGCTCGCCAAAGAAAAATGCACCACCGGCATCGGCCCCGGTCAAGTCAGCCGGATATGGGCGCTGGAAAACGCCATCCGCCAGGGAGGCGACCGGGTGCGAGGCAGCGTCATGGCCTCCGACGCGTTCTTCCCCTTCGCGGACTGCGTGGAATCGGCCCACCGGGCAGGAATCACCGCGATCATCCAGCCCGGAGGTTCCATCCGCGACCAAGAATCCATCGAGACGGCCAACAAATACGGCATAGCCATGGTGTTTACAGGAACAAGACATTTCAAACATTAATTTCATATGGGACTATTTTCATTCTTAACGCAAGATATCGCCATCGACCTCGGCACGGCGAACACGATCATCATCATGAACGATAAAATGGTGGTAAACGAGCCATCCATCGTGGCAATAGACAAAAAAACGGAAAAGGTCATCGCCATCGGAGAAAAGGCGCGACAGATGCAGGGAAAAACACACGACTACATCAAGACCATCCGCCCGCTCCGGGACGGCGTCATCGCGGACTTCAACGCCGCGGAACAAATGATCAGGGGACTGATCAAGATGGCCAACGGCAAGAGTCGTTTCTTCTCGCCCTCCCTGCGCATCGTGATATGCATCCCCTCCGGGAGCACCGAGGTGGAGCTGCGCGCCGTTCGCGACTCCGCCGAACATGCCGGGGGGAGGGACGTCTACATGATCTACGAACCGATGGCAGCCGCCCTCGGCATCGGTTTAGACGTGGAAGCCCCCGAAGGCAACATGATCGTGGACATCGGCGGCGGGACAACGGAAATCGCCGTGATCTCCCTGGGAGGCATCGTCAGCAACAAATCCATCCGCATCGCCGGGGACGACCTGACGGACGACATCCAGGAATACATGCGCCACCAGCACAACATCAAAATCGGGGAGCGCACCGCCGAGGAAATCAAGATACACGTCGGGGCTGCCTCGGCAGAGCTGGCCAACCCGCCCGCCGACTTCGTGGTGCAAGGCCCCAACCAGATGACCTCCCTGCCGATAGAAGTCCCCGTGTCGTACAAAGAAATCGCCCACTGCATCGAAAAATCCATCTCCAAGATCGAGATCGCCATCCTGGCCGCCCTGGAACAGACCCCCCCGGAACTATACGCGGACATCGTCCACAACGGAATCTACCTCGCCGGCGGAGGCGCGCTACTGCGCGGCCTGGACAAGCGCTTATCCGACAAACTAAACATCCGTTTCCAGATCGCCGACGACCCACTCAAGGCCGTGGCGCGGGGAACAGGAATCGCCCTGAACAACGTCGACCGCTACTCATTCCTTATTCGATAACGGGTGAAAGAGATCATCAAGCTCGTCATAAAGTACCATTTCACGATCATCTTCATCATCCTCGAAGCCATCTGCTTCTGGTTAATTGTCCGCCACAACGAATACCAGAGAATGGCATTCTCGCGTCAGGCGACCCGCCTCACCGGCTCCATCTCCTCCATGATGGCCCGCGTGAAAACCTACACCCGGCTCGACGAAATCAACCGGGAACTCATGGAAGAAAACGTCAGGCTGAAAAACCGGATCGAGCGACTGGAAATCGTGCGGAGAGACGCGTCATGGATCGAACAATCCCCAGCGGACGCCGGCGCGATACACGAATACTTCGGGGCCAAGGTCGTAAACATCACCTTCGACCGCATGAAAAACCTCATCGTGCTAAACAAAGGAACGTCGAGCGGGATCGAACGAGAACTTGCCGTGGCCACCCCCGCGGGAGTTGTCGGATTCGTCCTGCACACCAGCGACAACTACGCCAGCGTCATACCCTTGATCAACGTCGAGTCGCGCGTCTCCGCCATGCTCAAACACGGAAGCTACTACGGCTCCCTGCAATGGGACGGGAAAGACTACCGCTACTCCTACCTCAAAGACATCCCCCGACACGTGAAAGTCGCGCCGGGAGACACCATCGTCACCTCAGGATTCTCCCCCATCTTCCCCAAAAACCTCATCGTGGGACGCGTGGAAGAAATCAGCGAGGACAACACCAACTTCCTAAAGATAAAAGTCAAACTATCCGTCGACTTCAAATCAATCAGCGACGTCTACGTCATCAAAAACCACCGCAAAGAAGAACGCGAAAAACTGGAGGAAAAATACGCCCATGAGTAACGCCAAAAACTACCTGACACACCTCCTCGTCCTCTGCTTCATACAAATTGTCGTCCTGGACAACATACACCTAAGCTCCTACCTCCACGTCAACATCTACATCATGGCCATCTTCCTCCTCCCGTACCGCCTCAAGGGAGTGCCCCTACTCCTCTACGCCTTCTTCCTCGGACTACTCATGGACCTGGCCGGAAGCACGGCAGGCATCCACGCCGCCGCCGCCACGCTCCTGGCATACATCCGTCCCCGCCTCCTCCACCTCACCGCCATACGAGAAGACATGGACGACGCCCGCGGATTCCTCCACAAGGTCGACTTCGCGTGGTTCTTCAAATACGTCTCCCTCTCCACCCTCCTCTTCAACATCGTCTTCATCCTCGCCGAGGCATTCACCCTCGGAAACCTCCTCCTCTCCGCCCTCAGGATCATCTCCAGCGCCCTCGTATCCCTACTCTTCATCCTCCTGTACTACTTCGTCGGGCTAAAAAAAGTCAGAAGGTAATCATGGACAAATTCGCCCAAAGAAAAGGAATCATCGCCGGCATCGTCATCGCCGTCTGCCTCGTCTACATCGCCCAACTCTTCCACTTCCAAGTCCTGGACGACAAATACAAAATCAAGGCGGAAAACAACTCGCAACGCGCCGAAACCCTCTACCCCGCGCGAGGCCTCGTCTACGACCGGCAAAAACGACTCCTCGTCGACAACCAGGCCGCCTACGACCTCATCATGCTCCCCCGACAAGTCAAACGCTTCGACACCCTCGAACTCCTATCCATCCTCGGCGTCTCAAGAGAACTCCTCGAGAGAAACATCGCCAAATGCAAAGAACACTCCCCGTACCGGCCCTCCGTCCTCATCTCCCAGATACCCGGAGACCGCTACGCCGTCCTGCAGGAAAAACTCTACCGGTACCCCGGATTCTACATCCAAACCCGCACCCTGCGCAAATACCACGTCGACCACTCCGGAGACCTCTTCGGATACGTCAGCGAGGTCAGCCCCGCGGACATACAAAAAGACCCCTACTACGCGCCCGGGGACTACATCGGCACCACCGGACTCGAAAAAACATTCGAGTGGATACTACGCGGCAAAAAAGGAAAAAAAGTCGTCATCGTCGACAACTTCAACAGAGAAAAAGGATCCTTCGCCGACGGGGAGTACGACGAACCGGCCATCATCGGGGAAAACCTCTACACCACCCTCGACATCGAACTGCAATCCTACGCCAGCCTCCTCATGAAAAACAAAAAAGGAGGCGTCGTCGCCATCGAACCGGCCACCGGACAAATACTCGCCAAAGTCTCCGCGCCAAGCTACGACCCGAGCATGATCATCGGACAAGACCTCGGAAAAAACTACCCCACCCTCCAAAACGACCCACAAAAACCCCTCTACGACAGAACCACCAAAGGACGATACCCCCCCGGATCCACCTTCAAACCCCTACAGGCCCTCATCGGACTACAAACAGGAGTCATCACCCCCAGGACACTCTTCGCCTGCCACCAGGGAGCATTCATCGGAAGATTCGTCGCCTGCCACGACCACAAATCACCACTCAACCTCCTCGACGCCATCGAAACATCCTGCAACCCCTATTTCATCAACCTCTTCACACGCGTACTCGAAGCCGCGCCAAACGTCAGGGAAGGATACGGC
Source organism: Odoribacteraceae bacterium (assembly GCA_031257615.1). Classification (GTDB taxonomy): domain Bacteria; phylum Bacteroidota; class Bacteroidia; order Bacteroidales; family Marinifilaceae; genus JAIRKS01. The sequence goes on along the minus strand of JAIROI010000052.1, from coordinate 6,479 downwards.
GAGTGGAGAAAATACATCGAAGCCTTCGGAATCGGCGAAAAAGTAACCGCCGACTTCGACGAAGACAACGGACTACTCCCCGCGCCGGAATACTACGACCTCCGACTCAAAACCAAAAACTGGCACGCCTCCTACATCAACTCCCTCGCCATCGGACAAGGAGAACTCGCCATCACCCCCATGCAAATGGCAAACTTCACCGCCGCCCTCGCCAACAGGGGACACTACATCACCCCACACGTCGTCCTCCCCGCCAACGACTCCCTCCGCCAACGACTCCAGCAACGACAAGTACCCATCGCCCGGGAACACTTCGAAACCGTCATCGAAGGAATGAAAAGAGCCGTCAACAACGGCACCGGACGACGCGCGCGCGTCGAAAACATCACCGTCGCCGGAAAAACAGGCACCGCCGAAAACCCGCACGGACAAGACCACTCCGTCTTCATCGCCTTCGCGCCCGTCGAAAACCCCCGAATCGCCCTCGTCGTATACGTCGAACACGGCGAATGGGGAGCATCCTACGCCGCGCCCATCGCCGGGCTACTCATCGAAAAATACCTCAAAGGCGCCATCTCACCCGGCAAAAAAGCCGAAGAAAAAAGAATGATAGAAACCAACCTCATCACCCCCGAACCATGACCAGGAAAACCTCCCTGGCGGCAAACCTCGACTGGCCGACCATCCTCCTCTACATCCTGCTGGTCGCCGCCGGCTGGACATGCATCTACGCCACCGGACACGAGGAACAACACGCGCGCCTCCTCGACCTCTCACGCGAACACGGCAAACAACTCGCCTGGATCCTCGCCGCCTTCCTCCTCGCCTTCCTCACACTCCTCTTCGACGCCAAATTCTTCGCCGCCTTCTCCATACCCGTCTACGCCGCCGCCATCCTACTCCTCCTCGCCGTCCTCCTCGTCGGAAAAGAAGTCAACGCCTCCCGCTCCTGGATCGAAATCGGCGCCCTGCGCGTGCAACCCTCCGAATTCTCCAAATTCGCCACAGCCCTCGCCCTCGCCAGCGTCGCCAGCAGGCACAACTTCAAAGTCATGAGACTCCCCAACCTCCTCCTACTCGGACTCCTCCTACTCCTCCCCGCCACCCTCATCAAACTCCAAAACGACACCGGATCAGCCATCGTCTACAGCGCCTTCATCCTCGTCCTCTTCCGCGAGGGACTACACGGCGCCATCCTCCTCCTCTGCTTCATGGCCATCCTCCTCTTCGTCCTCTCCATCGTGTACCCACCCCTCACCGTCGCAGCCATCATCATCGCCGCCACCCTCCTCCTCGCCTGCTACTACCGCCAACCCCGCGCCGCCCTCCACTACCTCCTCGCCCTCCTCCTACTCTTCCTCCCACTCGCCATCCTCCTCCCCGACGCCCCGCCAGACCGACTCCTCCTCCTCGCGCACGCCGCCTGCACCCTCGCCGCCCTCCTCCTCATCTACCTCCGCCGCGTCAAACGCGTGGCAATACTCCTGCTCCTCTCATGGACATGCATCGCCTACACCGTCTCCGTCGACCGCATCTTCCAATCACTACTGCCACACCAGCAAGACCGCATCAACATCCTCCTCGGCGTCGAACAAGAAACCCGCAAAACCGGCTACCACGTCATGCAATCCAAAATCGCCATCGGATCCGGGGGACTCGCCGGCAAGGGATTCCTCAAGGGAACACAAATCAAGTACAACTTCGTCCCAGCCAAAAGCACCGACTTCATCTTCTGCGCCGTCGGCGAAGAATGGGGATTCATCGGCAGCGCCGCCGTCATCCTCCTCTTCATGACACTCATCCTCCGCCTCATCTACCTTGCCGAGCGCCAGCGCTCACACTTCTCACGCGTCTACGGCTACTGCGTCGCCTGCATCCTCTTCTTCCACGTCGCCGTGAACATCGGCATGACCATCGGACTCGTCCCCGTCATCGGAATCCCACTCCCATTCTTCAGCTACGGGGGATCCTCCCTCTGGGCCTTCACCATCCTCATCTTCATCTTCCTCCGCCTCGACGCCAACCGCCTTCAAGTCTTCAAGTAAACCGGTCCCGCGACCCCGTTCCCCTCCCCGCCCCCCGCGAAAAAAAAAAAAGAAACAAAACGCGTTGCGCGTTTGGATTATTCGCGTACATTTGCCGACAGAAAGAACAAAAGAGATGACCCAGGTTTACGACATAACCAAGATCGGTTCGCGGGAACTCCCCGCGGCGAAACAGGACGGCAACGCGCGTTACCGTTCGCAACAGTGTTGTAAACCGCGCCCGGAATTTTCGCGCCCTTGCAACAGCGTTGCAACCCGCGCCCGAAATTCTCGCGCCCTTGCAACAGCGTTGCAAACCGCGCCCAAAATTTTCGCGCCCTTGCAACAACGTTGCAAACCGCGCCCGGAATTTTCGCGCCCTTGCAACAGCATTACAACCCGCGAACAGAATCGAATTACGCGTTTAACCTTTAAATAATACCACCATGAAAACTCACATCGTCCGCCTCAACTTTCACCAGCTACGAAACAGAACCGTTGTCCAGTTCATGACAGAATTCATCGCCCTCGTGGAAAAATACGGGGCAGGAGCCGTCGGTATCAATGCCCTTTACAACCTGTTCAAGACCGCCTCCGCCGACGTGATCCGTATCCTTGAATACATCCTCAAGAGCAGCATCACCGCGCAGTTAGAAGAATTGGACCACTACCGCGACACCTCCTTCCGCACCCTCGTCTCCCTCGTCCGGTCGTACCTCTTCCACCCCGACCCGGCAAAAAAAGCCGCCGCCAACCGCCTCGTCATGGTGATCGACCACTACGGCAACGTCACCATTAACAACTACGAGGACGAGAGCGCCGCCATCGACGACCTGCTCCGCGAGCTGGCCCTGCCCGACATCGCCCCGCACGTTGTCACTCTCGCTGCCGCCCCGCAGGTCGCCCAACTCGCCGACGCCAACGCCCGCTTCTTCACCGCCATGAACGAACGCACCGCCGAGGCCGACAATCGCCCGGAGCTCTCGATGCGCGACGCCCGCGCCATCGCCGAGGGCTATCTCTTCGACATCGTCGCCCGCCTGGAGGCCTCCATCACGCTGAACGTGCTGGGCGACGACGCTGACTTTGCTAACTTCGTGAAGGAGTACAACGCCATCGCGACCCGCTACAAGCACATGCTGGCCGTCGAGAAGGGCCGTCGCAAGTCCTCCTCCACCGTCCCCGAAGAAGACGAGGAAATCACCGAATAACAATATACACCATAGGCATCCAATGATTGTCTTTTTGACATGATTTGGTGGGGGACGTCGGGCAGCGTCCCCCGTTTTTTTCTTATCAAGCGGTAGAGGTCGACGGCAAGCTGCCGGTGTTCGCCGGTGTATAGCTGTTCCCAGTCGAGGGTGAGCTTTTCCTTTACCTGGGCGTCGACGTATGAGAGCCCGGCGGCAGCTATCCTTCCTCCCTCCACGCGCACGTGTTTGAACAGTTCGAGGCCAGCAAGGTAGGGGGATTCGTCGAGCTGCTCCTGGAGGTCTCCGGGGAAGTTCTGGAGGAACTCCCGCGCGTCCTCGCGGTTGAAGAAGGGGAATCGCGAGAGGTAGAACATGGCGTACTCGTCGACGAGATGGTCGAAGAGGTTGTCGGGCATACCCTTCTCGATGAACTCTTTCGTTACCATCTTGGAGAGTATAACAAAGAACTTGCCGTAGTCCTTGAAGTATAACGACATGAGGGCGATGTTGGCTTGCGTCGCGGCGTTGTAGTAGGCGTTGATGAAGCCGGTGTTGTAGTTGGGGAACTGCTCGCGGAGAAGCTGCTTGAGGAGGTCTTGCCTCGTGGGGGGCTCGATAAGGACAAGCTCGCCGTTGCCGTACTCTCTCGTTCCACCAAAGTCCTCGTCTGGAGTGTTGAGGGCGATGGAAGGGTCTATGAAGAATAAGTTCCCGTTGTTGTCGATGATGACGTTGTCGGCGTGGAGGTCCTTGACGATGTAGTCGTCGTTGTAGTAGACGTCTCCCTTCTTGTCAAAGCCTCGTTGCTTCATCTCCTTGTCGAGGAGAGGTATCTCTTCTTCGGCGAGTTCTCTTCCCTGGACGTGCACTTGCCGGATGACAAACGCGAAGAACGGACCTTTTACATCTCTTGTTGCCCCGTAGGTCTCTGTGAAGCCTACTAACTCTATCTTCGACCCGGAGTTTCCAAAGAGGTGGTTATAGAGCGAAATTCGATTGTCGAGGTATTCGAGGGGCGTCGGGGTGAAGTTCTTGTAGTTGTAGACAACCTTTAGGACGTACTTTGAATCAGGATCATTGTACACTCTCGCTTCCATGCCGGAAGTGATGTATTCCCACGAGTCTATCTCTTCGGGATCGAACCACAAGTTGTTTTCCCGCGCGTATTTCTTCAGGAGTTGTTCTTGTACTTTTGCTCTCTCGCTGTCCGTTCCCTGTCTCGCATCTCGTCTCTCCTGGCTACCTGCTCTCTCTTTTGCTGCAAGGAGTAAGGACGCGCTAACATTTTCTCGATTGCCTTCCACGCGTCCCCGTTCCTCTGTCGGTGATAGTCTGTTAAGGTACGCCTTGTCGCGTTCGATGGCGTCGGTTGCTTTTTTAAGTTGTCCATAGTTGATGTTGTTGTTTGTTATAATGCTGTCTGTTGACAAGGGGAGGGGCGTTTTCCCGGTAGGGACGAGGTCGCGCGGGCCATATTCTCGCGTTCCTCCCAGTCCAAGGCCGGGGGTATTGAGAATAGACACGGTGTCGATGAAACGAAAGTTTCCTCCATCGGTAATCATGACGTTGCGCACGTGCAAGTCTCCCACGCGATAGTCACTGTTCGCGTAGGAGTCCGTTCCTTCTATCCGCTGGAACCCGTATTTGATCATCTCCTGGTCGAGGAGCGGCCTGTCGGCTTCCGTGATCTCCCTGCCGGGGACGTATTGCTGGCGAACGATAAAGGCGAGACGCGGCGCGGGATCCTCGTAACGATCGCCCTTGACCTTGGAGAATCCTACAAGCTCGTAGGCAGCATCAGGGAAGATGTAGTTGTGCAGGGTGATTCGATTGTCAAGAAATTCCATTGGGGTCTTGGAAAATATCTTGTAGTTGTGCATGACCTTGATGATGTAAGTGTCATCGTCAGGGTCTTTGTATGCCTTGGATTCCATGCCGTAATCAAGAAGTACCCATTTCTCGATCTCGCTGGCCGGTATCCACTTGTCTTTTTCCCTGGCATACATTTCCAGGACTTCCTCCTGGCTTGCCGCTATTCGCTTTATCGCGTCTTCTCCCGTTGCAGCCTGTTCTTCTCTACTTGCTCTTTCATCTGCTGCAAGGAGTAAGGACGCTTCAATATGCGTTCGGCCTCCTCTAAGGCTTCCCGTCGTTTCTTCCAGTGATAGTCCGTTAAGGTAGAGGACGCCGTTCTCGACGGCATTTGCTGCTGTTGTGAGTTGTTCATAGTCAATGTCTCCTTCTTTAGTTAGGATTGATGTTATGCTTGTTTTTTGATTTCCGTTTTGCAAAGGTATAACTTTTTTGGTGGGTGATGGGTTTTGCCTCTCTATCCTCTCCTGGAGTAGCCTGTCGCGGTAGGCGGCGGCCTCGTCGTAGGAGTCGAAGAGAGGGAGGCTGCTCGTGTCTGGACTTGGATAAGTTTTTATCTTGGCAGCCACGACATTAGCAGGCTCCCCGTTGAGCATCCAAAATATTATTTCTTTTTTTCCATCCCTCTCGTAATTCCAGTCTTGAGGAGCAAATTCCCTTTTGAACGCGATCTTTGCTACCGGTATTGCTCCCATAGAAGCATATAGTAAGGTGAGAAGTCCGTCGAAATTGTCTCCCTTAACCCCGCCGTTCTCGATGGCCAGCATGACGAGCGTGTAGACTGCCCCGTTCGAGTTCGAGTCAATGCTAAAAACGTTTTCTATGTCCCCGTCTTTGGTGATCGCGATGCCACTTAACCCGTTCTCAGATATAAGGAGGGTTTGCATGTTGGCATACTCCTCGACCCAGTGTTTAGCGACAAAAGCCCCGTAGCGATGTCTCTCTTTGGCTTTCTTTGTCGCTTCGAGAAACTCCTCTGGGGTAGCCTCGCGTACTTTTACCGGCTCGTATAAAGGACGATCATTGCCCTTTTTCTTCTTTTGTAACTCCGGGTTTGACGATAGCGCGGTTAACACCTCGTCAGAGAGAGTTACATTAGCGCCAGATACTCGCTGGCCCAAGTACGCGGGAGACAGTTGCTTGACTGGAAATTTCTCACCCATTGATCCGAGAGATCCTCCCTGACTTGTTCCCTGGCCTGTTCTATCGTCCAGGTCCCGTCGCGTTTGCTCGGGTATTCCGACGATATTTGTACCATTGCCTGTGCTGTCTCCTCCCGGTACTCGTCCGGGGTCATGTCCTTCAGTTCTTTCTTTGTGTTCATCTCTTTCTTGATTTTGATTTGTGGTGCCCTGCAAAGGTATGGCATTATTTTCGTTGTTGTCGTCGA
>JAIROI010000017.1 GCA_031257615.1 Odoribacteraceae bacterium | reverse complement strand
GGGGGGGGCGCCGGGGGGGGGCGGGTTGGGGCGGGGGGGTGGGCGGGGGAGGGTCACCAGCGGGGGTTGGGGGGGTACGGGGGGGGGGGGGGGGGCGTTGCCACTGATCACGACGCGCACCGCCCCGGCGTTTTCCCCGGGATCGAAGTAGCGACGGAGGGGTTGCAGGAGGCGTTCGAGGGCGCGCAGGGTGGAGTCCGCGTCTCCTTTAATGTCGACGAGCAGTTGGAGCTTGCCGCCGCCGGTATAGATGTTCCCGTTATTGCCGTCCATGGCCTCGACGATGGGGCGGATGTAGAGCGCTTCCAGGGTACGATCCGCGCGCGCCTCGTCGCGGGCGTGCGCCGCGAGCAGTTGCCCGTCGACGAGGTGTACGTCCACCTCGATGGAGCCGAAGCGGTGGGCGCGCGCGGTGTGGAAGGGGGCCGGCTGGAGGTAGTCGTTATGCGAATGCGCGTTTTCGTTCGCGCTGTAGACGCGTTGGCCCGCGGCCTGGAGGGCGACGAGCGTCCAGAGGAGAGTAAATAGTGTTTTCATGGCTGAAACCAGACTTTGGTATTGTGATCGGGCATGACGCCGTTCATGTGTTCGTTCACCCACAGCAGGAGGCTGGGGTTATTCTGTTCGTTGTCGGAGTACGTGTATCGCACGGGGATGCGCGTCAGCACGGACGGCCCCGGGGCGATGGCCGGCGCGCCGAGTCGTCGCCAGGAGGCCCATCCCTCGAAACCGTTGAGGAAGGAGTCGATCCATGCCTGTTCGGCGATTTGCGTCAGGGCGCGGGCGGGATCGTAGGCTGTCGAGGAGCGTGCGAAGTAGTCCGCTTTCATGTCGGCGGATATGCCGGGGGCGTTAGCGACCTCCGGCCACTTGTCGAAGGAGGCCGCGACGGCAGCGCGATAAGTCGCGGCGGCGTCGCCGGAGATCATGCCCCGCGCGATCGCCTCGGTCTTGATGAGCAGCAGCTCGGCATAGGTCATGAGGAACGCGCGGTTCTCCGTTCGCAGTCGTTTGCCGATCACGGAGTAGTCGCCGTTGTCCGTGTTTGTGGCCGCGTACAGGGCCTCTTGCTCCGCGGCGCTCAGTCCTGCCGGTTGTCCCCGGTAGACCAGCGGCGCGGCGGGGTCGGCGCGGTGCGCGTTGTAGGAGTTGCGCGTCGGGGCGGCGTAGACGGCCAGCCGGGGATCGTTGTCCCTCGTCAGCATGTCGACCAGCGCCTGGCTCGCGCGCCCGTTGTCCGCGAAGTTCACGCCGCTGCCGTCCGCGGGCGGGTTGAGCATAAACCACTGGTAGACGTCCGCGTCGTTGTTATACACCAGCGTCGCCTGGTCGTCGACGCGCTCGAACAGCGGGTAGGCCGTCGGGTTCGCGAAGATGGCGGCGATCTCCGTCTTGACGTCGCGCTTGGCCGACTGCCTCATGAGCACGCGCAACTTGAGCGCGTTGGCGAACTTTCGCCATCCTGCCGGGTCGCCGTCGTAGAGGATGTCGCGGTTGATCGCGGTTCCCGCCGGCAGCTCCCCGAAGAGGCGGTTCGCGCTCTCCAGGTCGTCGATGATGCGCGCGTAGACCTCCTCTTGCGCCTGGTAGCGGGGGAATTCCTTCCCGTCGACGTTGCCCATACCGGCCTCGTCGTACGCGATGTCCCCGAAAGCGTCCGTCACGAGGGAGAGAATGTACGCTTTACATACATGCGCGACCGCCTCGTAGACGGGTTGGTCGGTGGCCTTGCCCATCTCCTTGAGCTGGTTCACGTCCTTGATCAGTCGCGTGGCCGCGTTCCACTCCTCGCGGTACGACGCGCCGGTCAGGTTATAGCGGCCGTCGCCCTCGCTGGTTCCGCCGACCCACGCCAGGTGTTGGACATACTGCCCGGCGCGGCTGCCGCTGGCGGTCATGGTCGAGACGGCCCCGCTGATGATGGGCGGGAGCAGCATCTCCGGCGGGACGCTGGCCGGGTTGTTGGGATTGATGTTGATCTCGTCGAAGTCCGCGCAGGATACGGCGAGCGCGACGAGCAGAATAGATAAGGTGTATTTCATGGCAGTATATTTAAAAGGTGACATTCAACGATAGCGCGTAGGAGCGCAGCGAGGGGAGCGACATGGCTTCCACGCCCTGGAACTGCCCGTCGTAGGCCGAGACTTCCGGGTCGATGTTCGGCACGTCGGACCACAGCAACAGGTTGCGGCCGGTGAGGGTCAGCGACGCGCCCGAGATCGAGTGACGGGAGAGGAACGCGGCGGGCAACCGGTAGGAGAGGCGCGCCTCGCGCAGCTTGACGTGCGAGGCGTCGAAGGTGCCGATCATGTCGTTGTCGTAGTACGCGCGCCAGTAGTTGCGCACCGTGACGGCGGTGTTGTTCGCGCCGCCCGCGTCGATGTCCGTACCCTTGCCGATCATCGTGCCGCTGCCGTTCTCGTCGCGTCCGACGAGCGATTCCTTGAGGCTGCCGGCGCCGATACCGTTAATAAAGGTGCGCGAGTGCACCGCGCCGCCCTGCTGGAAGCTTACGAGGGCCGACAGCGCGAAGGCCTTGTAGCGTATCTCGTTGTCGACGCTCCCCGTCCAGTCGGGATTCGCGTTGCCGAGGTATCCCCAGTCGCCGTTTTCCTCTTGCGGCAGGCCGTTGCGGTGCGTCAGCTCGCCGTCTTTATAGATCAGGTAATCGCCGTAGAGGGAGCCGAAGGAGCCGTCGCCCTTGGTGTTCTCGGTGCGCAGTTCCAGCGACGCCCAGCGCTCCAGTTGGCGGATGCGCGACACGCCCCGGTCTTCGGCGAGATGCACGACGCGGTTGCGGTTGGCGGACAGGTTCAGCGCGATCCGCCAGGTGAGGTCGCCGCGCACGGGGGTCGCGGCGGCCATGATCTCGACGCCGCGGTTCGTCATCTTGCCCACGTTCATGAGCTTCGTGTCGTAGCCGGCCGAGGGATTCAGCGTCACCGGGATGATCAGGTCGGTGGTGATGCTCTTGTATAAGGTGGCGTCGAACTCCACGCGGTCGCGAAACAGCCGCGAGTCCGCGCCCACCTCGAAGGAGAGGACGTTCTCCGGGCGCACGTTGGCGTTCGGGTAGTTGTTGTTGTGCACGGCCACCGTCTCGCCGCCCCATCCCTGCGACACCTGGAAGTTGGTCGCCGTCTGGTATGGCTCGAGGTCGCGCCGCACGGAGGCGATACTTGCCCGCGCCTTGACGAAATGCTCGCGGCTGTCGACGCGCAGCAGTTCCGTGACCACCGCGCTCAGCGACGCCGAGGGATAGAAATAGGAACGGTTGGCGCGCGGGAGGGCGCTCGACCAGTCTTGCCGGCCGGTGAGGTCGAGGAAGACGGCGTTGCGATAGCCCAGGCGGGCCGTGCCGTAGAGGGAGTTCACGCGTTTCTCCTGCCGGTAGCTGCCGGCGACGATCGGCGTGGCGTTGTTCGTCAGGTTATAGACCCCCGGGATCGCCAGCCGCGACGCGATCGCTCCCAGGCGGGAGGTCTGCTGGCGCGAGAGGTTGCCGCCGAGCGACGCGCTGAGGGTAAAGAGGAGGCTCAACGGACGGTCGTACGTCAGCAGGAAGTCGTGGTTGGTCTCGAGGAAGGTGACGTCGTCCTCCTGGTAGTAGCCGTCGACGTACTGCGACGAGGAGACGGCGTGGCGCATCGCGCGGCGGTCGATGTAGAAGTCGCGGCCCGACCGCAAGATCACGCGGAGGTTCGGGAGGATGTCGTACTCCAGCTTCGCGTGGCCGAAGACCCGCTCGCGGCGGTTCGAGTTCAGGTTCTCGTGCGCCACGAAGTAGGGATTATTCCAGCGCGCGCCGTTGGCGCTCCAGATGGGACTGTTCTGCAGGGTCTCCCCCGAGCCTGCCTTCCAGTAGTCGCGCAATTGCTTCACGTCGACGTTGCGCGGCATGTAGAGGAATATGCGCATGATCGCGTCCTCGTTCTTCGCCCCGTAGCTGGCGCGGTTGCCGCTGCTCGAGTAGACGTTGTTCATGTTGACGGAGAGCCGCAACTTCGGGGTCAAGCGGTAGCCGGCGTTCAACCCGATGGCGTGGCGCGAGAGGTCGGTGTTCGGCACGATGCCGCTCTGCGCGGTGTAGGTGTAGGAGGCGCGGAAATCGTGCTTGTCGCTGCTGCCTGCCACGGCGATGTTGGTCGTGCTGGTCTTGCCCACTTCAAAGAAGTCGCGCAGCTGGTTGGGGTAGGCCACGAAGGGCGTCGGCGCGGAGGAGTTCCACTGCATGACGAGGCGGCCATCCATCGGCGGCCCCCAGTTCTCCATCACGTTGTCGTTCGCGCCACCGCCCGCGCCGTCGACGTAAGCATACTGCCCGTCGCGCCCCTGCCCGTAGGTGTATTGATAGTCCGGCAACACCAGCGGCGTCTCCAGCGACAAGGAGGTGGAGAACGAAACGCCGACGCCGCGCGCGCCCCGCCCCGAGCGCGTCGTCACGAGGATCACGCCGTTAGAGGCCCGCGAGCCGTAGAGCGCCGCCGCGTTGGCGCCCTTCAACACGGAGATGGAGGCGATGTCGTTCGGGTCGATCTCGGCGGCCGCGTTGCCGTAGTCCACCTCCCCCTCGCCGCTGGTGAAGTTCGGGTTATTGAAATCCTGGCGACCGGTGAAGGCGCGCGTCGACTGCTCGTTGTTGTTGCTCACCGGCACGCCGTCGACCACGAACAGCGGCGAGTTGTTGTAATTGTAGCCGCTGACAAAGTTCTGGCCCCTCACCTGGATGTTCGCCGACGCGCCGATGCCGCCCGCCGGGTTGGTCACGCGCACGCCCGACAAGCGCCCGTTCAACGCGTTCACCAGGTTGGTCTCGCGCGACTCCACCAGCATCGCCCCCTCCACCTGCTGGACGGAAAAGCCGATCGTCCGGTTCTCCCGCGTGACCCCCAACGCGGTCACCACGACCTCGTCGAGACGCGAGACGGCCTCGCTGAGCGCGACGTCGATCGCGCGCCGCTGCCCGACGATCTCCTGCCGGCTCTTGTAACCGGTAAAACGAAACTCGAGGACGCTCTCCGCGCCCGGAACGACGAGTCGATACGTCCCGTCTCTTCCCGTCACCGTCCCTCGCGCGGTACTGTTCATAATGACGACACTCGCCCCCGGCAGTGTCTCCCCCGTACGCGCGTCGGTGACAACGCCCGCGATCTCGACGCCGCGGTTTTCCTGGGCCGCGACGGGTAGGCCGCAGGCCGCGAACGCGAGAATGAATAGAAGTCTTTTCATGATATGCATGTGTTAAAAGTTCACCGCGAACGTAGACGCGCCGTGTTGCATTAATGTTTCGCCCCCGCTACGATTCAACCTCGTTCCGTTAAGTAATTGTTTCGAGCCTCCCGGCTTCTTATTACCCTCGCGTTACCCTCGCGCGTGCGCGACGCCGTGTCGCGTCGACGCGACGACCCGGCGACGATTGACAGCGACCTCTCGCGCCTGCGCGACGACCCGGCGACTGCTTACAACGCCTTGTCGCGAATCCGCGACAGACCGGCGACTGCTTACAACGCCTTGTCGCGAGTTCGCGACAGGCCGGCGACTGCTTACAACACCTTGTCGCGAGTTCGCGACAGACCGGCGACTGCTTACAATGCCTTGTCGCGAGTTCGCGACAGACCGGCGCGCACGCGTAGCTGCCTACTCTTCACAAGCAGCACCCTCGAGCGCTGCATAAACAAAAGACCGCTGAAGGGCTGCGTAGCTGCCCAATCTTTGTAGGCAGTAGCCTAAGGCTACTGTATAGCGTACAGTCCAACCAAACCTTGGCTGCGTAGCTGCCTCATCTTTGTCCGCGGCTGCCTAAGGCTGCCGCGGAGAAAAAAGATTCCATATATCCCCGCCTTCGCGGAGGATACGGGCGTTGGGCAGTAGCCTTAGGCAACTGCCCGTAAAGATGAGGCAGCTACGCAGCCAATCCTAATGCAAGGATGCGTGAATACAGTAGCCTTAGGCTACTGCCTACAAAGGTTGGGCAGCTACGCAGCCCCGGCTTGGCAATATAAAGTCCGGTACGACTACGATGCTACCTATGAAGATGAGGCAATATAAAGGTTGGGCAGCTACGCAGCCCCGGCTTGGTAATATAAAGTCCGGTACGACTACGATGCTACCTATGAAGATGAGGCAATATAAAGATTGGGCAGCTACGCAGCCCCGACTTGGCAATATAAAGTCCGGTACGGCTACGATGCTACCTATGAAGATGAGGCAATGTAAAGATTGGGCAGCTACGCAGCCTCGGCTTGGCGAGGGGACGTTCGGGGGAAAAGGATATTTTTAAAGCGGATTCTTTGGGGCTTGGGGCGGGGGAGGCGTGGTGGCAGGTATTACCGGGTTAGGGTTTGCGGTTGTGCGGTGGGGTGCGGGTGTTGTTTTCGTATTCCTCGGCGTCGCGGGCGATAAGCCATTCGATGCCGGCGAGCATGTTCTCGGGGATGGTGGCGTGGCGGGAGGCCTGGTGGATCATGTCGAGGGCGAGGGGGCGGTTTTTCCGGATGCCGTGGCCGAGGTAGGAGGCGACGCCGAGGTGGAGGAGCGCCTCGAGGCATCCCTGGTTGGCCGCCAGGGGAAACCATTTGCGGGGGTTCGGGGGTTCTGGGATCGCGTTATCGAGGAGGGCGTAGTTGAGACCCACGAGGAGTTGGGCACGGGCGTGGCCGGCGTTGGCGGCGTCGAAGAAGTGCATGATGGCAGCCTGTAGGTTCTCCTGTTGCATGATTTTCACGCCCTCGTGGTAGGCGTCGCGGGCGGTTTTGGGGAGGAGTCGCGGGGGGTCGAGGGCGAGGAGCGTGTTTTCGTGCGCGAGGAGTTCGGGGTCGGCGATGTTGCCGCTTTTGGTGAGTTTCTCGAGGAAGTGGGCGGCGAGGTCGAGTTGTCCTTGCCCGATGTAGTAGTCGATGAGGTCGGCTTGCGCGTTGGGGGATCCGTGGGCGACGGCCTCGAGGAGGAGGGGTATGGCGCGGTTGTTGTCGCCGGCGGCGCGGTAGATGGCGCCGAGCCGGGCTTTGGCAGCCGGAGATCCGGCGTCGGCGGCCTCGATGAGGAGTTGTTCGCCGCGCGCGGGGTCGTCGGGCCACGCGGCGAGGCCTTCGAGGTAGCGGGCGCGGGCGCGGGCGCTGTCGCGGAAGGCGGCGAGTTGTTCGGGAGAGAGTTGTGCCATACTTTGGCTGTCGAAGAACACTTCGACGACGCGTCGTTCTTTCCTTCCCGGGGGTGCGGCGTAGGCTTTTTTCATGTAGACGAGGGCGAGGGGGAGGTTTTCCGACGCGCCTTTCCTGAATCCGATGTAGCAGGACGCCAGTTCGCACATGGCGAGGGGTTCTCCCTGTTCGGCGGCGTCGGAGAAGTATTTCATGGCAAGGTCGATGGATTTCTCGACGCCGTCGCCTTCCAGGTGGAGGTGCGCGAGGCGCACGAGGGCGTAGACGTCGTGTTCATCGGCGGCTTTTTGCAGCCAGGGGACGGCAGTTCTCTTGTCTCCTTTTTCGAGCGCCTTGACGGCTTTGCTGACCCAGAGGTCTACTTCTTTCTTGAGTTGCAGGTCGAGGACGTGGGAGCGGGCGTCGTCTTGTTTGTCGAAGTGTTTTTTGTCCTTGTCGAGGAAGTGGGCGTGGGCGTCGTTGGGTGTTTTTTCGTTCATGGTCGCGTGTATTTTATGTTGTTTTGGTCGCTGGTGATGAACCATTCTACTCCGGTGAGCATGTCTTCGGGGATGATTCCGCTCCGGGCGGCTTTGGAGATGAGTTTGAAGCCGAGTGTTTGGTTTCTATCGATTCTTTCGCCGGCGTAGAGTGCCGCGCCGAGGTGTAGGCAGGCCTCGATGCATCCCTGTTTGGCCGCCATGGAGAACCAGCCTCGGGGGTCCGGGAGGTCGTCGGGGATGACTCTATCGCGGTGTGCGTAGTACAGTCCCATCATGAGTTGTGCCCTGGCGTGTCCGGCGTTGGCTGCCTCGAGGAGGCGCGCGTAGGCAGGCTCGGGGCCTTTTGTTTCGAAGATTTCGACTCCCTCGCGGTAGGCGGCGCGGGCAGTTTCGGGGAGGAGGCGCGAGGGTTCGAGGACGAGGAGGGCGTTTTCGCACTTGAGGAGGTCGGGGTCGGTGATGTTACCGCCCTTGACGAGTTTTTCGAAGATGAGCACGACGTCCTCGCGCACTCCGCGCTCGACGCTGTAGTCGAGGAGGTCGCCCAGGGCGTCCGGGATGTCGTTCTGCGCGGCTTCGATGAGGAGGGGCAGGGCGCGTTCGGTGTCGCCGGCGGCGCGGTAGAGGATGCCCAGCTCGCACTTGGCTGCCGTGAAGTCGAGGTCGGCGGCCTCGATGAGGAGTTGTTCGCCGCGTGTTTTGTCGTCTGCCAATATGCCTATTGCCTCGTTGTAGAGCGCCCGGGCGCGGATGCCGTTCTGGAAGTATTGCCATTGCTCGTCGGACAGTTTCTCGTCGCCGGTTCTATAGAACAGGGAGTCGACGAGGTCGTATCCGATGCAGGAGGAGCAGCCGATCTCCACGGCCTTTTGGAAGCAATGGTAGGCGGCAGGGATGTTTATCGATATCACTCCATCGCAGCCTATGTAAAGGCCTCCAAGGTGGAGCAGCGCCGTGGGGTCTCCCTGGTCGCAAGCCTGCTGGAGGTACTCCACGCTCATCTCCGTTGATTGTTTGACGCCGTTGCCGCCGGACATGTAAATGGTGGCGAGATACATCATGGCGTGGGGGTGGTTCGCGTTGGCTGCTTTCCGTAGCCACGTCACGGCGGATCGGTAGTCGCCTCTCTCGTAGGCTTTGCCGCCCGCGCGAAGCCAGGCCTCGACTTGGCTCCCGAACGAGAGGACGTGTGAGCGGTCGCCGCCCTGCGCGTTGGGGAGTCGTTTGTTGGAGGAGAGGAAGTGGGCGTAGGAGTCGCGCTGCTTCCCGGGTCGTTTGTTACTCATGATTCGGGTGTTTAAGGTTTGAGGTTACGGGGCGTCCTCCGAGGAGTCCCGCGATCGCGTCTTTCCTGCCCTCGCGGGCTTTCTCGTCGCTGTGGATTAACCACTCGACGCCGGCCAGCATCTCGACGGGGAGGAAGCCGACGCGCAGCACCTTGTTGAGGTGTTCGAGGGCGAGCGGCTCGTTTTTCTCCGCGCCCTCGCCGAGGAAACAGGCCGCGCCGAAGTGCATGGAGGCGCGGATGCATCCCTGCTCTGCCGCCATCTTGAACCATTGCGCGGACGCTTTCGACGCTCCCTCGACTTTTCCGAGGCACAGTCCCGTTGCCAGCCGCGCGCGGGCGTGTCCGGCGCGCGCTGCCTTGATGAAGTGGGTCGTTGCTGCCGGGAGGTCGCCTGCCTCGAGGGCCTTTTCACCCTCGCGGTAGGCTTCCCGCGCGTCTTCGGGGAGGAGGCGCGAGGGGTCGAGGGAGAGCAGCTTCTTCTCGTGTGCCAGGAGGTAGTTTTTGCTGAAGTTGCCGCTCTTGACGATTGTCTCGAGGAGGTCGGCGGCCGCTTTCCGTAGCCAGCGGATGGCCCGCTTGCTGTTGCCCTCCGCGTAGGCCTTCAGGCCCCTTTGATACCACAACTCGACCTCCCCCAGGGGGAGCCGGGGGGAGGGCGAGAAGACGCGCGCGATGAATGTTGTTCTCACGGCGCGGTTTGTTCGTTGATGGTTTTGATCAACATCTCCGCGACAGGTATCAGCACGGAGGGTAATCCCCCGCTCAGGTATGCCTTTTCGAGCCATTCGAGGGCGAGACGCCTGTCTTGCTCTACCCCCTTCCCGATGGCGTAGGCCATCCCGAGGTGCATCCACGCGACGATGTTCCCCCGGTCGCTTGCCTTCCTGAACCATTTTACCGCCTCCACCTGGTCTACCGCCACGCCGATCCCCCCGGTGTAGCAGGTGCCGAGCATCAGTTGCGCCGGCGCGTGATCCTGTTCCGCCGCCACGCGGTAGTATTTCGCGGCTTCCTCGTGGTTACTGCTCGCGAGCGCCTCGTTGCCGCGGGCAAACGCCTCGCGCACGGCCTTCGGGACGAGCCGGGTGGAGTCCAACACGCCTAACAGCCCTTCGTTGATCCTCTGCCCTTCGTCACTGGAGTTGCCGCTCTTGACAATCCACTCGAGGAGGCCGATGGAGGTCTCGAGTTCGCCTGCATCCAGGTAGTAGGAGATTACCTCGCGTTGCGCTCCTCTCTCTTCCTGTGCCGCCGCCTCGATGAAGAGCCTGTGGGCTTCTTCCGGGCGCTTTTCCTTGTACGCGTACCCCATCGCGGTCTTGGCCGGCGCGTAGTTCTGTCGCGCCGAGGCGTTGAAATAGAAGAGGGCCGTTGAGGTGTCATTCTTTTGCATGGCTTCCTGTCCCTTTTCGTACAGTTCTCTTTTGTTCAGCCCATCGATCTTCTTCTCCGCGAGTATGCTGTCGAGGAGTGCTATGGAGGGCGCGTGTTTTTTATCCGAGGCCATCGTTAGCCACTTGATGGCTTCTTCCTGGTTATTTTCCGACAACTCGAGAACTCCTTGCTTGTACCACGCTTCGACTCGCGACGTGTTACATGCCGGGAGGAGGAGCGCCATCGCGAAGAATGTCGCGATCAATGTCTTTGTTTTCATGGTGTGCGTGTGTTTAATGATTACTCTTCGCCGCGTTCTTGACTTCTTCCTTCAGTTTCATGACGAGTAGCTCGGTCGCCGGGACGACAGCGTCGGGAAGTCCCCCGCTATGACCAGCCTTCTCTATCCACTCCAGGGCAAGTTCCTTGTCCATTTTCACTCCATTGCCGAGGTAGTAGGCCGTGCCCAGTCCCAGCCATGCCATGACGTTTTCCAACTCGGCCGCTTTCTTCAGCCACGCCACCGATTCTCTCGCGTTCGCGGGCACGCCCTTGCCTTCCTTGTAGCAGTCGGCAAGTCTTACCTGCGCTTGCGCGTGTCCCTGCTCCGCCGCTTCCGCGAGGAGTTTCACGGCCTCCTTGTGGTTTCCCGACACGAACAACTCGCGGCCCCTCTCGTAGGCTTTCTTCGCGCTCTCCGGGAGGAGGCGCGAGGGGTCTAAGCTCCGCAGGATCTCCTCCTGGGCGGCCTGGTCCTCCTCGTCGAGATTGCCGCTCTTGGTGACCTTTTCGAGCCAGTAGATGGCCTGTTTAGCGTTGTTGTTCTTCAGGAAGTAGTCTGCCAGCTGGATCTGGGCCCTCGATTCCCCTTGCTCCGCCGCCTTCTGGTAGAATTTGAGAAACACTACCGGCAGTTCCGGGTGCTCGGCCTGGCAGAAAAGAGCGAACATGCTCCCGGATAACGCGTACCCCCGGTCCATGGATATAAGGAAGTACTCTTTGGCGAGCGTCGAGTTTCCTTTTTCGGCGATCTCTACTCCCTTGTGGTACAATTCCCGTTCGTTCAACGTGCGGAAGTCGGACATCCTCTCCTCGACCGCGCGAGACATACTCTCCGCGAGGGATCGGTTCCTCTCGGAGAGACCGTCGCCCGCCAACCCCTCGCGAAAATACGCGAGGGCAATGGAGTCGTTCTGCTGCACCCCGTCCCCGTTGGCGTGGCAAAGCCCCAGGTTCAGGAGCGCTAAAGACTCCCCTTGCCTGGCGGCTTTACCGAACAGTTCAATTGCGCGTGCGTTGTCTTTCTCGACGCCTTCCCCTTCCATGTACATCATGGCCAGCTGTGTCTGTGCTTTCGCGTAATTCGCGTCCGCTGCTTTCTGCATCCACTTGACGCTTTCCGCCAGGTTGCCTTTCTTGTGTTCCTGGACGCCTTTCTCGAACCATCCCTCGGCCCGGTTACATGCCGGGAGGAGGAAGGACATCGAGAGGAGCATCGTGATAAACGTTCTTGTTTTCATTGCGGGTATATTTATGGTGAACATCTCCGGGCAGGGGAATTATTCTTCCTCATCGGTATCCACGATTGCTTTCAATATAAGGAGCATCGCCTCCGCTTCCGAGGCGGCGGCATCGCTGAGCGCCCCGCTCTGGCAGGCCTTTTCGGTCCATTTGAGGGCGAACGGGAGATTTATTTCCACCTCTTGACCGGAGAGGTATATCGCGCCCAGCGAGAGCCACGCGTCGATGCACCCCTGGTCGGCCGACTTGTGGTACCACGCCAGCGATTCCTTCGGATCTGCCGGCACGCCCAGCCCCAGCCGGTAGCAATTGCCCAGCATCAGCTGCGCGCGGACGTGCCCCTCTTTCGCTGCCTTGAGGAACCACTCCGCGGCGCCCGCGTAGTCCTCGGCCGCGAACAGGTCGCTGCCCTTCTTGGCCCACCCCTTCACGTTCTCCGGGATAAGGCGCGAGGGATCTAACCCGCGCAGGAGATCCTCGTTCGTTTTCTGGTTTTCCTCGTCGAGGTTGCCGCTCTTGATGACCTTTTCGAGCCAGTAGATGGCTCGTTCGTTGTCCTTTTTCTCCAGGAAATACCTCGCCAGTCTCACGTGGGCGGTCGGTTCGCCCTTTATCGCTGCTGTCATGTACAACCCGATAAATCTGGTTTCATTCTCCGGTTTCGCGAATTGTGCGATGTCACCGAGCGTGGTTGCGGCCAAGGCGTAGCCCTGGTCGAACGACTTCATGAAGTAGTCCATGACGACTGACAGGTTTTCCTCTTTCAGGGCTTGCATCCCCTTGCCGAACAACTCTCGTCCGTTCAGGCCTTCGTTGTCTTCATCATCATCTTCTTCCTCTTCTTCGTCGTCATACGCGCCGTACTTCTTGATCAGCTCGCGCGCCGTCTCCCGTTGCAGGTCGGTGAGATCCGTACCCCGCAAGGCCCTCTCGAGCCAGGAGACGGCAAGAGTAATGTTTTTCTCTCCTCCTATCCCTCCCAGGTGGCAGATCGCGAGCTGTACCATTGCCGGCCCGTGACCCAACCCGGAGGCCTCGTTGGAAAGCGCTCTCGCCCGCTCGGCGTCCTTCTTTATGAGCTTAGTGCCGAGGAGCGTCATGGAGGGAGCGTGTTTTTTGTCCGCGGCTTTCGTCAGCCACTTGATGGCCTCTTCCTCGTTATCTTCCGATAGCTCGAGGATCCCTTGCTTGTACCACTCCTCGACCCCTCCCCGGTTACACGCCGGGAGCAGGAGCGCCACCGAGAGGAGCATCGTGATAAACGTTCTTGTTTTCATCGCGGGTATATTTATGGTGAACATCTCCGGGCAGGGGAATTATTCTTCCTCGGTATCCACGACTCCTTTCAATGTAAGGAGCATCATCTCCGCTCCCGAGGCGGCGGTATCGCGGAGTACCCCGCTCTGGTAGGCCTTTTCGATCCATTTGAGGGCGAGCGGGAGATTTTTTTCCACCTTTTGACCGGAATAGTACATCGTGCCCAGTATGAGCCACGCGTCGACGCACCCCTGGTCGGCCGCCTTGTGGAACCACGCCAGCGATTCCTTCGGATCTGCCGGCACGCCCCGCCCCAGCCGGTAGCAAAGGCCCAGCATCAGCTGCGCGTGGACGTGCCCCTCTTTCGCCGCCTTGAGGAACCACTCTGCGGCGCCCGCGTAGTCCTCGGCCACGAACAGGCCGCTGCCCTTCTTGGCCCACCCCTTCACGTTCTCCGGGATAAGGCGCGAGGGATCTAACCCGCGCAGGAGATCCTCGTTCGTCTGCTGGTCTTCCTCGTCGAGGTTGCCGCTCTTGACGACCTTTTCGAGCCAGTAGATGGCTCGTTCGTTGTCCTTTTTCTCCAGGAAAAACTTCGCCAGTTTCACGTGGGCGACCGGTTCGCCCATTCTCGCTGCTGCCATGTACAACCCGAGAAAAATGGATTCATTCTCCGGTTCCGCGGATTGTGTGAAGTTACCGAGCGCGGTCGCGGCCGGGGCGTAGTCCTGGTGTAACGACTTCATGAGGTAGTCCCTGGCGACTGACATGTTTTTCTCTTTCAGGGCTTGCACCCCCTTGACGAACAACTCTCGTCCGTTCAGGCCCTCGTTGTCTTCATAATCATCATCATCTTCCTCTTCCTCCTCTTCCTCCTCTTCTTCGTCGTCGTTATCCGCGCCGTACTCCATGATTAGTTCATGCGCCGCCTCCCGTTGCGGGTCGGTGAGATCCGTACCCCGCAAGGCCCTCTCGAGCCAGGAGATGGCAAGAGTAACGTTCTTCTCTCCTCCTATCTCTCCCAGGTTGCAGGCCGCGAGATATACCATTGCCGGCCCGTAGCCCAACCCGGAGGCCTCGTTGAAAAGCGCTCTCGCTCGCTCGGCGTCCTTCTCTATGAGCCTGCTGCCGAGGAGCGTCATGGAGGGAGCGTGTTTCTTGTCCGCGGCTTTCGCCAGCCACTTGATGGCCTCTTCCTCGTTATCTTCCGATAGTTCGAGAAGCCCTTGCTTGTACCACTCCTCGGCCCCTCCCCGGTTACACGCCGGGAGCAGGAGCGTCAAAGCGAACAGCATCATAATAGAAATTCGTTTTTTCATAACAAGCATGTTTAAGATTTACACTGGACATGCAACTTCATGTCGTTACAAAGGTAGCGAACCGGCGAACGCGCGAGCGCGTTCTTGCCGGTTTTTTTTTGACCGGGGCAAAGTTACTCCGCGGTAATGCTCGCGCCGAGGGTTTGATTGATGATATCGAGGGCCTCGTCGAGGGTCGGGCGGTCGAACGAGGCAGTGATGCGGGTCGCCGCGAGGGAATCGGGAAGCGAGAGCGCGACGCGGAAATGGCGGTTAAACAGTTCGACGACCTCGCGCAGGGGAGTATCGCGAAAACGAAACTCGCCGGTCTTCCACGAGAGGCGATTCGCGTCGAAGGGCGACACCGCGAGGCCCTCCTCGCCGGCGAGGCACGCGGCAGACATCCCCGCGACGAGCACCTCTCCCTCACCGCCGCGCAGCGGGATCACCAGCACCCGTCCTTCCCGCACCAGCACCCCGCCCGTCCGCTCGTCGCCCTCCACCTGAAACGTCGTGCCGAGCACCCGCGCGTCCAGCAGCGCCGCGTGCACCGTGAACGGGCGCCGGGGGTCGCGCGCCACCTCGAAGTAGGCCGTGCCGCTGACCGCCACCTCCCGGCCGTCGCCCTCGTCGTACTCCAGCGAGGCGGGGCCTTCCAGCGTCACCCGGCTGCCGTCCGGCAGTTCACAGACGCGCGTCTCCCCCTCCAGCGCCGCGATCGCGACGGTACGCGGGGAAGGAGCAAAAAGAAACCAGCAGCCCACCGCCAGGATCGCCACCGCCGCCACCGCCGCGACGCGCGGGAACAGCGCGCGCGAGCGTCGCCCGATCACCCGGGCCAAAGCCCGCCGCGCGTCGAACATCCCGGGACGGTAGCGGCGCGTGGCCAGCTCCAGCCGTTCCCGCGTCCTTTCCAGTTCTTCGCCGCGCCGCGGGGACTCGTTCAGCCATCGTTCCACCCGTTCCCGTTCGCGCGGGGACGCCTCGTTAAAGATGTATTTTGCCAACAGTTGATTCATGCCTCTCGATTGTTTTCACTTATGACCCGGAAAACCGATTTTCCCCCATCGTCACCCGAAGAAAAAGAGATAAAGTTGCCGACCTTTTTCCCGCAAGCTTTTCAGCGCCCTCCCGAGCTGGTTCTCCACGGTCTTCACGGAAAGATGCAGGCGGTCGGCGATCTCCCGGTAGCTCATCCGCTGTTGTTTCGCCATGAGCAGAATCTCGCGCCGCGCCGGGGGAAGCTCGTCGATCCACCGCCAGAGCGCCTCCTCCCGTTCGGCCATCCTCGCCTCCTCCTCCCCGTCGTCGTCCGGGAGATCGGCCTCGACCCGATCCGCGGGCAGTCGCTTCTCCTCGCGCGCCGCCTTCAGGCAGCGATTCCTCACGGCGGCGTAGAGATACGGCTTCCAGCGCGCCACCGCCGGCTCCCCCGCGCGGGAGCGCTCCCACAACTCGGCGAAAAGCTGCTGCACCACGTCCTCGGCCGCCTCCGCCGATCCCGTGAAGTTCAGCGCGAACAGGCAAAGCGACCGGTAATGGGCCAGGAATAATCCCTCGAACTCTTTTTGTCCAAACATCGTGTATGTTTTACGCGAAAGCTTCGCGAAGGTACCGATTAAAATCGCGAATTATTCCTACCTTGCGGCCGCTATTCAATAAAACATCCATCACCAAAAGCAGAACAAAATGTATATCACAGAAATTATCGGAAGGGAAATCCTCGACTCGCGAGGAAACCCCACAGTCGAGGTTGACATCATCCTCGAGAGTGGCGTGCAGGGACGCGCCGCGGTGCCATCAGGAGCCTCCACCGGGGAAAACGAGGCGCTGGAACTGCGCGACGGCGACAAAGGCCGCTACGGCGGGAAGGGCGTCGCGAAAGCAGTCGACAACATCAATACCGTGATCGCCGACGCGCTCATCGGGATGCGGGTCACCGACCAGGTGGCCATCGACAGGGCGCTCATCGAACTGGACGGCACGCCCACCAAGAGCAACCTCGGCGCGAACGCCCTCCTCGGCGTCTCCCTCGCCTGCGCCAGGGCAGCGGCCAACGAACTGGACGTACCCCTCTACCGCTACATCGGCGGCGTCAACGCCAAGGAACTGCCCGTCCCCATGATGAACATCATCAACGGCGGATCGCACTCCGACGCGCCCATCGCCTTCCAGGAATTCATGATCCGACCCGTCGGGGCAACCTCCTTCCGCGAGGCCCTGCGCGCCGGAGCAGAGGTCTTCCACGCCCTCAAAAAAGTCCTGCACGAAAGAGGCCTGAGCACCGCCGTCGGCGACGAGGGAGGCTTCGCGCCCGCCCTGAACGGGACAGAGGACGCCCTCGACTCGATCCTCAAAGCCATCAAAATGGCCGGATACGAACCCGGCGTCGACGTGATGATCGGACTCGACTGCGCCTCCTCGGAGTTCTACGTCGACGGGGTCTACGACTACACCAAGTTCGAGGGGAAAAAGGGCGCCAAACGCACCCCGGCACAGCAAGTCGACTACCTCGAGGAACTGATCGCCAAGTACCCCATCGACTCCATCGAGGACGGCATGGCAGAAGGAGACTGGGAAGGATGGCAACTGCTGACAACCAGAATCGGCACGCGCTGCCAGCTCGTCGGCGACGACCTCTTCGTGACCAACGTACAGTACCTCAAAAAGGGCATCGAAATGGGTTGCGCCAACTCGATCCTCATCAAGGTTAACCAGATCGGAACGCTGACGGAAACACTGGACGCCATCGAAATGGCTCACCGCGCCGGGTACACCTCCGTGACCTCGCACCGCTCCGGGGAAACCGAAGATACCACGATCGCCGACATCGCCGTGGCCACCAACTCCGGACAGATCAAAACCGGCTCCCTGAGCCGCTCCGACCGCATGGCCAAGTACAACCAACTCCTGCGCATCGAGGAAGAACTGGGCGAGGAAGCCCTCTTCCGCGGACGACGCTTCAACAAGTAACCAACCCCACGCGGAAAGAAAAAGGCGCCCGATTGCTCGCGGCGCCTTTTTTATGTCCTATCCCGACCTGAAGTCCCTTGTATACAGCCGGAAATCTGAACCCAAACCCCGGAAGTTTGAAGTCAAACTTCCGAAGTTTGAAGTCAAACTCCCCGAGTTTGAAGTCAAACTTCCCGAGTTTGAAGTCAAACTTCCCGAGTCTGAACTCAAATCCCAGAAGTTTGAAGTAAAACTTCCGGAGTTTGAAGTAAAACTTCCCGAGTTTGAAGTAAAATTCCTGGAGTTTGAAGTAAAACTTCCCGAGTTTGAACTCAAACTTCCGGGGTTTGAAGTCAGGCGAGGCGCGTCATCTCCCCCGCTTCACGGCCTCCTCCAACTGCCCGAGCGCCCGCTCCAGCACCCGCCGCGACGTCCCCACGTTCATCCGCATAAAACCCTCTCCCCCCGGGCCAAACATCTCTCCATCGTTCAACGCCAGCCGCGCCCCCTTGACAAAGAGATCGACAAGCGCCTCGCGCCCCAGCCCCAACCCCCTGCAATCCAGCCACGCCAGGAACGACGCCTGCGGCCGCATCACGCGAATCGCCGGGATCCGCTCGCGGAGGTAACTGTCAACAAAATCCACGTTCCCCTCCACGTAAGCGATCATCTGATCCAGCCACTCCCGGCAGCGCGCGTAAGCGGCCTCCGTCGCGATCGTCGCGAAGATCGTCGGCTCGTTAAACTCGTTCGCCTCCAGCCACGAGTAGAAACGACGACGAAGCGAATCGTCCGGCACGACGGCAAAAGAACTGACCAACCCCGCGATATTGAAGCTCTTCGAGGGCGCGCCGAACGTGATGCTCACGCGGGCAGCGGCCTCCGAGACCGTCATGAAGGGGGTATGCCGATGCCCGAACAGCCCCATGTCGGCGTGGATCTCGTCCGACACCGCGATCACCCCCCTCCGCTCGCAAATCTCCGCCAGCGTCGCCAGCGTCTCCCGCTCCCAGACCCTCCCGCCGGGGTTATGCGGGTTGCTCAACACGAGGAGCTTGCATCGCTCGTCGATAACCCGCTCCAACTGCTCGAAATCCATCTCGTAGCGATCGCCCGCCAGGCGCAGCGGGTTGTAGACCACCTCCCGCCCGTTGCCCCGCGGCACGAGCCGGAAAGGATGATAGACGGGCGACTGGATGATCACCTTGTCGCCGCGGCTCGTGAACACGTTGATCACCATCCCGATGCCCTTGACGATCCCCGGCACGTAGGAGAGCCATTCCCGGCGCACCTCCCATCCGTGCCGTTCCTTCAGCCAGTTGATCACAGCCGGCCAGTATCCCGGTGGCTCCATCGTGTAGCCGAACACGGGATGGTTCAACCGTTCGCGCATCGCCTCGACCACCTGGGGAGGCGTCTCGAAATCCATGTCGGCCACCCACAGCGGGATCAGTCCTGCATCCCCGTATCGTTCCTCGAGCGCGTCCACTTTCAGCGCG
This sequence comes from Odoribacteraceae bacterium, assembly GCA_031257615.1. GTDB lineage: Bacteria > Bacteroidota > Bacteroidia > Bacteroidales > Marinifilaceae > JAIRKS01. The sequence goes on along the minus strand of JAIROI010000017.1, from coordinate 91 downwards.
TTCGTTCCTTTTCTATCGACCACCTTATCAAAATCGTATCTCTCTTCCATGATCACTGTAATTAAAAACGGGGCAAAGGTAACGATAAACC
>JAIROI010000073.1 GCA_031257615.1 Odoribacteraceae bacterium | reverse complement strand
TTCGGAATTTGGGGTTCCAAATCCGGAATTTGGGGTTCCAAATCCGGAATTTGGGGTTCCAAATCCGGAATTTGGGGTTCCAAATCCAGGATTTGGGGTTCCAAATCCGGAATTTGGGGTTCCAAATCCGGAAATTGGAGTTCCAAATTCGGAATTTGGGGTTCCAATTTTGGGATTTGGGGTTCCAATTTTGGGATCTGGTGTTCCAAATTCGAAATGATTAATCACTTAAAATAAACAGATTATGTCAAAAGGAGAAGATTGGGTAAAAGTTAATCACCTGGAGTTCAACAAGCAACTCGATCAGACAAACACGTACCTCCTCGTTCCGGCAAACCTGACGAAGATGGGGTTTATAACGGGAAGTCCTCAAGAGGACTGGATCAAAAAGACTTACTCGCCGCAATTGAGCGATTACCTGGAAGACTTCAGGGTTTGGTCCAACGAAGCCACGCGTACCCAGCTGGCGATTAAAGATTTCCTGGAGACAGAAGGGAAAATGAAAAATGTCTACCGGGATCTCTACATGGGATTCATGAAGCGCAACCCGCTCGTGACAAACCACGATCTCGAGGCAATGGGTATGCCGCTGAAGTCCACCGGACAAAGACACGACTCGGAGGTGGCCAAGACACACCCCGCCTCCCGGGTGGATACCTCGGAGCCGCGCGTGCTGAGGATTTTCTTCGGGACCGAGATACTGGAAGGAACCAGCGTCAAGAGAGGCAAGCCCGAAGACCAGATCGAAGCGGAAATATGGTGGGCAACCTCCGACGGCCCCCTGACGAATATCAAGGATCTGGTGAACAAGGATGTCGACACCTCCTCCCCCTACGTGTTGTCTTTCGGGGACGAGGATCGCGGGAAATGTTTCTCTTACGTCCTGCGTTGGAGAAATACCCGCGGCGTTCCCGGACCGTGGTCGCCGATCCTGTCGGTTTATATCCCGTAATTCCTTGCCCGTAAAGAGAGTGAATTAAACTATATATTTTCTTTTTACTGTTACTGTGAGGCCCCGCCGCGTGAATTCGGCGGGGTCTTTTTTGTTGTAGGGGGACGCCATGCAAGGGGGCAGGACGAGGGGGCCGCCGGACGCGGCCCCTACGGCGATACCCTGACGAAACGGGGGAGGCGGGAGAGGGGGGCGCGGACGGTGAGGGTGCGGGGGCCGCGGTGGACGACGCCCAGGTCGTCGCGCCAGCGACCGCGGGGGAGTTTCACCTGACGGGTGACGCCGGGGGTGACGACGGGGGCGACCAGGCACTCGTTGCCGAGCATGAACTGGTCGCGGCACGAGGCGAAGCCCTCGCCGGGGAAGACGTAGTCCATGTGGCGGATGATGGGTTCGCCGGTGACGGCGGCCTCGCGCGCCAGGGCGAGGATGAGGGGGGCGAAGGCTCGGTGGAGCAAGGCGGCCTCGCGGACGATGGCGAGGTTCTCGGGGGAGAGGACGCGCCAGGGGCCCACGGAGAACTGCATCATGGGCATGAGGGCGTGTACCTGGGCCGAGCGGACGATCAGTTCCTGGTCGAGCGCGGCGGGGTCTTTGCCGAGGAAGGAGGCGTATTGTCCGCCGCCGATCATGTCGGGGCAGGTGTAGGCGTGGCCGAGGAGTCCGGCGGCGATCATTTCGGGGATCAGGAGTTGCACGCCGGATTCCCACGAGTAGTTTTTGTCGCCCAGGCGTTGGACGAGCGCCTGCCCGCCCATTTTCCAGCAGGCGCGGTATTCGTTGAATGGGAAGGAGAGGCCCACTTTGGCCCATGCCAGGGTATGGTCGACGGGGAGGGCTTCCTTGTCGAAGGCGTCGACGCGGGTGTAGAAGGAGTTGTCTCCGGCGTCGAACTTGAAGCCGTCGACGCCGTATCGTTGTCGCGTCCGTTCGAGTTCCTCGACCAGGTAGGCGGCGGCCTCGGGGCGCGTCAGGTCGAGGCAGGCGCTTTGTCCGTTCCACCAGGAGATGATGGCCGGGGCGTTGCCTCGTTTCAGGAGGAAGCCGCGGCGCGCCAGGCGGCGATACTCCGGGCTGTCGGGGCTGACGAAGGGGCATACCCAGAGCATGACCTTGAATCCCATCGCGTGGAGGCTGTCGACCATTCCCTTCGGGTCTGGGAAGCGTTCTTGTTTAAAGTCGTAGCTGCCGTAGTAGCGTTGCCAGTTGTCGTCGATCATCAGCACGCCCGGCGGGAAGCCGTTGTCGATGATCGCGCGGGCGTATTGCATCACGTCCCGTTGATTTTGGTCGTACATCAGTTCGATCCACGTGTTGTACTGCGGCATGGTGAAGAAGAGGGAGTCGGGGAGCGCGCCGCTTGGTGGGAAGTGCGCCCGGCAGGCGGCGAGGTAGGCGTCTCTCAGCGTTTTTCCGGCCTCTTGCACCGTCACTTGCTCGCGTCCCGGCCGGATCTCGACGCCTGTCTCGTCCACGCGGAAGGCGAAGGGGGAGTCGCACCACGCGTAGCGTCCCCGGTTGGAGAGCAGCAGGGGGGCCACCTGGTTGTTGTTGTTACGCGTTCCCAGGTCATACATCTCCTGGCGTTCGTAGGGCATCCGCGCGCCGAGTCCCACGGCCCCTCCCCACCAGCTTTCTCCCGGTAGTCTTTCCGCGCGCGTTGTTTCCTGGGCCGGGGCGCTCGCGGCGCACAGCCCGGCGATCACCGTCATTACTATTCGTTTCATGTCGTTTGTTATTTACTCGTTAAACCATTTCATGACTTGTTCCACCTTCGCTTCCGTCTCCCATTCCCCGTCGATCCAGTGAATCTTGCATCCTTCTCTTTCCATCTTCCTGAACCATGTCATTTGTCGTTTGGCGAAGCGGTGGATGGAGGAGTTGAGTTGATCGAGCATTTCCTCGCGGGAGAGTTTTCCGGTCAGGTGGAGCGCGACGCAGCGGTACTCGAGGCCGTAATAGATCAGGTCTTCCGCGCTCACTCCCCGTTCCATCAGTCCCTGTACTTCCTCTATCAATCCCTCGTCCAGGCGGGCGCGGAGGCGGGCGGTGATTCTTTCCCGTCGTCGTTCTCTCTCCACGACGACGCCGACGACGAGGGTGTTGACGCCTCGGAAATCGTCCGGGGTGGGGGGGTGGGAGCGGTAATAGTCGGCGATCTCGATTCCTCGCGTGGCTCGTTCGACGGTGTCCGCGTCCGTTTTATTGTGGAGGGGGCGGTAGGTGGCCAGCAGCCGGGCCAGCTCCTCGAGCGACTTTTCCGACAGGGATTCGCGCAGCGCCGGATTCCTCGGCACGTCGGTCAGGCGGTATCCCTGGAGGATGGCGGCGAGGTAGAGGCCGCTGCCGCCGCAGATGACCGGCGCGACGCCCCTTTTCAGGCAGTCGTCCCATGCTCGCCGGAAGTCCCGCTGGTAGTCGTAGACGTTGTAGCGCTGTCCGGCCTCGACGACGTCGACGAGGTGTACGGGCACCGGCGGCCCTCCCCGCGCGTATTCGCTCATGTCCTTTCCCGTTCCGATGTCCATGCCTCGGTAGACCTGCCGGGAGTCTGCCGAGATGATCTCGCCGCGCGCGGCTCTCGCGACGGCCACGGCCAGGGCGGTCTTGCCGGTGGCGGTGGCTCCGAGGATCGTTATTCCTTGATATGTTTCTTTTTCCATGCCGTCAAAGGTAGTGTATTTATTGGTCACGCTCAAAGGGGCGGGGGGCTACCGGAAGTCGGACAGGAAGTAGTCGCCGTACTGTGCCGCGTTGATCGCGAAAGCGATGATGTTTTTCATGAACCTTCTCTCGTCGTCGTTCATCTCGGAGGCGTTGTTGCTGTACGTGCCGAACATCTCCACGTTTCCGATAAAGAGGAGGCGGTTGACGGGATCTATCGCGAGTTCCGCTCGTCCGCTGCCCGCGGCGTCCTTCAGGAGGGGGAGGGTGGTGGAGGGGCGTCTGTTGTCGAGGCTGGTGATGTACGAGTCGGTGCATTGGAAGGAGAGGTTGGCGGTGTTGACGCTGCCGAAGGGGCCGTTGACCGCGATGTAGTCCCAGAGCCGGCGGGCGGGGGTATTGGCTGGCGGGGGATCGGCGGCGATCCTGGGACCGGAGTCGTTGTGGTCGACGTAGCAGTCGACGCCGAGGACGGCCGCGATCATGTTCCGGCGATCCTCGGTGTTCGGGTAGTCGTCGCCGAGCAGGATCATGAAGTTGGCGGGTTTGTTATAAAGCTCCGGCGCGGGCCGATTCAACCAGGCGACGATCGCGGGTATGGCGGCGTTATAGGCGCGGTCGGCGAGGTTCATGTTGATGAGGCCGCCGGGGACGGCCGGGATCGCGGGCAGGGACGCGGCGGCGAACTCGGAGTAGCCGGTGTTGATGGCGAGAGGCGCGGCGGTGGGGACGACTCCGGTGGGACTGAACATGTCGGAGGCGCCGTTGCCGTTGTCTCCGATGTTGTTGACGGCCCAGTAGAAATGGTCGAAGTGGGCGAACTTTCCGCTGCTGCCCGGCGGGGTGAGGTTTCCGTCGTGGGTGGCGTCGTAGCTGCGGATGTTGAGGGGTCGCCAGGGGGCGGGTTCTTGGCGGAGGACGACGGTCGCGGAGACGCCGGCGGCGGGCGCGGTGACGGTGATGGTGGTAGAGGCTCCCTGTCGGGCGTGCCGGAAGGGTAGCCTGGGGTAGGAGACGGCGAGGGTCGCGGGGAAGTCGCCGGAGGAGGTCGCGAGCGCGGCGGCGTTGCGTTGGCTGTCGGCGATCCCGGCGCTCCACCTGGCTCCGGGGAGGGCGGGGGTGAGGGTGACGACGGGCGCGGCCGCGGCGCCGACGGCGGGAAAGGCGGGGGGCGACGCGACGGCGAGGGAGAAAGCGCCCTGGACGAGGGGGAGCGTCCGGGCAGCGGCGGGGTTGTCGGGGAGAATCAGGCGGAGCGCGACGCTGATGGGCTGACCGGTGTTGTTGATCGAGGGGAGCACGTCGAAGAATCCGGGGCCGGAGAGGGAAGTAGCGTCGGGGACGAGCGCTCCGGAGGGGTCGTAGTACCGCACCTGAAAACGGGCGGCGTGGCCGGCGGGCGCGACCACCGTCCATTCCCCGCGGTCGTCTCCCTGCAGGCGCACCTCGTACCGTTCCCTCCCGGCCTCCTGCTTGCCGACGGCGTCGAAGGCCAGTCCCTCGTCGTCGGCCAGCGGCGGGAAGAAGGAGCAGGTGGTCTGGCCGCGCTGGACGAGGATAAGCACCTGGTGCGCGTCGGGGTCGTCGTCGAGGTAGACGGAGACGAAGGCGTAGCGGTCGTCGGCGGAGGGATTCGTCCCCATCGAGGTGATCGTGAAGGTCTCGCCGGGGGCGCGGTGGAGTAGTTCGACGGGACTCTCGGCGGTGGTACCCCTGAACTGGAAGGTGAACCCGTCGCCGTGTATCCTTGCCGACCACTTTCCGGAACTGTTGACGCGCACGTTGCCCTCCATCTGGAAGACGCCGTTGCCGGGGAAGGGGGGCAGGTCGTGGCGGCTGAGGTCGATGAACATGTCCTTGTTGCCGGTCTGGGTAATGGAGATGACGGCCTTGAGCGTTCCGACGCGCAGTTCGATGAATCCCTCTCGTTCCTCCTCGTTGGCGGTGACGGAGACGGTGAGGGTACGGCCGTCGAGCGCTGCGGTAATGCCCGCGGGGAGGTGGGAGCGGGAGAGTTCGAGGGGGTCTGGTCCGGAGGTATAAATGGCGTAGCTGCGCGACTCGGCAGCGGGGGTAAAGACGAGGTCGCGGGCGGGGACGGCGAGGATATTCCGGTCGTCGGAGAGGACGCTGCCGCGGTCGTCGAGCGTCCATTCGCTGACGGCGACGTCGAGGAGGAAGGCGGCGCGGGTATACGCGTCCAGCTCGCACGGTTCGCCCTCCCCGCCGAGACTCTTGACGGCCACGCGGTAGACGGTGTTGCGCTGGAGTCGTTGTCCGACGGCGGAGACGTTGAGGTTGGCGCGGTAATAGCGAACGGCGTCGCCGCGGGAGAATCCGAGGATGAGGCAAGTGGTATGGCGATCGGCGGGGGCGCTCTCCGCCGCGACGTTCTCGAAAGTATAGAGTTGCCCGACGATCCGCTGCCCGTCCGCCTTCGCTCCGTAGGAACGCTGGAGTCGGGGGGCGGCGTAGTCGGCGAGCACGCCTTCCCACGTCGGGGTGGTGGGGTAGGCGTTCCAGATGGAGGCGGAGACGAGGGTATGGCCGGGGACGGAGCTGCTGACGTCCACGCGGGCCACGGCGCGGCGCAGCTCGACCGCGACCGCGGCTTGCCCGGCGAGTCGCTTGACGCGGGCGCTCATGGGGAGGTTGTCTCGTTGGATGGTGTTGCCGTCGTCGCGCTCGTCGTCGGCGGCCTGGAGGCGGAGGAGGCAGGCGTTGAGGACGGCGCTCTCGCTCTTGCCGTTCATGGAGGAGAGCCAGGCGTCGACGTCCGCGCCCTCGCCCAGGAAGCCCTCGACGTTGGCCGCGACGAGCAGGGAGTAGGCCCCGTCGGGCGCGAAGGTGACGGGGGGATCGGCGGGCGCGGCGACCTGGATGTTCTTGAAGTCGACGCGCAGTTGATCGCTCGAGGAGAGGGGCGCGGACTCCCCGTTGGCGTCGACGGTGGGCGCCTGGTAGTAGCCCATGAAGGGGCCGGCGCCGGTCGCGGTCTCTTGAAAGAAAAGGACGTAGAGGGAGTTCACCTGATCCTCCCCCTCTTCCGCCGGCACGGTGGCGCGGGAGGCGACGCGCGAAGGCTCGACGGAGTATTCCAGCAGGAAGCCGCCGCCGGGGGCGACCTCGCCGGGAAGCGGGGCGCGGGTGCAACGGGCGGCCGGGAGGATAATCCCGGCGGCGACAAGGGTATATATAAGGAGATGTTTCATCGCGGCGTTATTATTCTATTACCTGAACCTGGAGAGAAAGACGTCGCCGTATTGCGCGGCGTTGACGACGTAGGCGAGGAAGTTGTGCAGGAACTTCCAGTTGTCGCTGCCCTCGGGGAAGCGGTTGTTGGTACCGGCGAACATGTCCATGTTGCCGATGATGACGATGTTTCGCGCGGGGTCGATGGCCAGCTGGACATGCTCGGACCCGTTCTCGCGGCGCACGGTCAGCAGGGTGATCAGGGTGGGGGGCGCGGGGGAGATGGCGCCGTCAACCATGTCGTAGCGGGGGTGGAGATCAACCTTCGCGACGTTTACCGCGCCAAACGGCCCGGCGTCCCCGACGAGGTATTCCCACAGGCGCGCGCGGCCTTCTTCCGTCCCTCCTTTGGGGGCCAGGGTAGCCCTGTTGCTCCAGTCGCTGTCGTTGATCGCGGGGTCGGAGACGCGCAGGGTAGCGTCATCGTATATGGCGCGCAGCAGGCTTTCGTTATTGGAATTGCCGAGGTCGAGCGCGAAGATGATCATGTTCCCCGAGTGCTCCTTTCGCCACGCGACGGCGCTCGAACGCTGCGAGGAGGAGAGGCCGTTGTTGATAAAGAGGACGGCGGAGCTGCTGGAGACGGTAGCGTTCTGGGGCCAGGAGACGAGGGAACCGGCGGCGACGCGCACCCTGGCGTTCTCGTCCGGGCCGAAGTTACCGCGCGCCCGGAGAGCGTCGCTCGCGGCGCTGAAATAGTTGTAGTAGCTGCCGGACGCGTCCATGCGGCCGTAGGTGGCGTGGGCCGTCTGCACCGCGATCGCGCGCGGCTTGTAAGACTGCTGGCTGACGACGAGCGCGACCGCGAGCCAGGGATAGTCCTCCATCTGTACCGTAACGACGGCCCGCGGCGCGATAAAGGGCCGCGTCAAGGGGGGGAAGGTGACGTTGAAAGAGCCGCCCGGGGGCTGCCCGACGATCTCGAGAACGCCAGGCGCGTCGGCGCTCAGGGAAGCTTGCTGCGAGGGGGTCGCGTTGACGAGGGTTGCCCGCCACGTCTTGCCCGCGGCCGAGGAGTGGACGACGACGTCGGGCGTGGAGCCGCCGGCCACGAGCAGCGGGGAGACCGTCCCCGGGGTGATGGACAGCGCGTGTCGGGCCTGCGAGAGCTTGATAACGAAGGATTGCGCGCCGAGCGTCACCGTCGCCGCGGCGCTCAACTCCTTGTCGAGGGCGTTGTCCGAGGCCTTGATGACAAACCCGCCGTCGCCGACATGAGGAAGGGCGAGGGGCGCCGCGCCCGTCGGGTCGAGGATTTGGAAAGCCCCGGCGTCGGCCCCGGAGAGTGTCGCGTTCCAGGCCTCGTCGGGGTCGCTGGTCTTGACCGCGAAGAGGTCTTTGTTGGAGGCCCCGGGGAGGGGACGGCCCGACGCGTCAAAGAGGAGTTGCTTCTGGGAACTGCCCATCGCGAACCCGCCGGCGGGCTTCTGGGTAAGCATAAGCACCTTCCTGACCGTCGGGTCGTCGTCCAGCTGCACGAGCAGGAAGGAGACCGCGGGGGCGGCGACGGGGGGCGAGCCGTCGACGTGTCCGTTCGGGCCGGTGGTGGAGACGGTGAACCCCTGGCCGCTCGCGCCCGTCTTGACCAGGTCGACGCTTGTCGCGTCGCCGAAAGCAAAGACGGGGCGGTCGCCGGCGTGAGCGTAACGCGCGTTGTATATCCGGGCCGTCCAGTCGCCCGAACTGTTTACGCGTATCTCCTCACTGGTCGCGGCGACGTTCCCCGCGAAGACCGGGATGGAGGTCGCGCCGAGGTGGATATACCGGGTGACGGCGGCCTCCTGGGTCACGTTGATGATGCCGCGCAAGCTCCCGAATGCCAGCTCCACGTATCCCCCGCGCGGGTTGGCGTCCCCGGCGGCGGCGGCGAGGGTAAGCCTGTCGTCGTCGAGGGTCGCGGAGAGGCCGTCGGGGAGGGTATTCGCTGTGATGGCGAGCTTGCCGGCGCCTCGCGCGTAGACCCTGTACTCGCGCGTCTCCGCCGAGGAGGTGAAGGAGACCAGGGAGGCGGGGATGATCAGCGCGCTCTCGCCGTTGTAGAACATCTCGCCCCCCTGCCCCGCGTTCCACGCGTTGATGATGGTCTCGAGGAGTACCTCCTCGCCGCGGTAGGCCTCCAGCTCGGAGGCGGCGCCGCGGGCGTTAACTCGCTGGATGGAGACCCGGTAGACGTTGTTGCGCTTCAACTGTTGCGGGGAGGCGCGGGCGCAGATGTTTTGGCGGTAATAATAGGTGTGGCCGTCGCTCTCGTCCTCCAGGCCGATGACGAGGCAGGTGGTGCGGTCGTCGTTGACCGCGGGGGCGTTGACGTAGTTCTCGAAGGCGTACAGTCCCCCGCGCGAGGCCTTGTCGCCGGTCTCGATCCCGTAGAAGCGTTGCAGGGGCATGGCGGCGTACTCGAAATCGTCGCGTTCCCAGATAGAGGTCTCCGGGTAGGCGTTCCAGATGGAGAGCGAGCGCAGCTTGTAGGGGAGGTCGGCGCGCAACTCGGCGTCGAAACGGGCCACGACGCGGCTCAAGATCACCCGCACCCGCGGTTGCCCGGCTTCCCTCACCGCGCGGGCGCTCATCAGCAGGTTGTCGCGGGCGAAGGGAGAGGCGGAGGAGGAGGCGCGGGAGTCGCTGGAACTGCGCGCGACGTCGCCCTCCGCGAAGGAGTCGAAGGAGGAGAGCCAGTCGTCGACGGACGTTCCCCAGATCGTCTTTGTCCTGTCCGAGGGGTTCAGGGCGTTGGCGATAACGAGGATGGAGTAGGAGGTGGACTTGTTGAGCGGGGAGTCGTCGCCAAAGCGGACGGTCATGGTCTTGCCCTGCGCGAAGTCGATCGCTTCGCCGTTCTCGACGAGGCGCGAGGGGGGAATCTCGTGGTGGGCGATGAACGCGCCGGTCTCGTCGTCGCTGTACTCGAAAAAGAGCAGGTGCAAGGAATTGACCCGCGCCTCGCCCGCCTCGGAGGGCGCCGTGGCGTAGCTGCGCGCGGAGGGGCCGGACGTCGACAGTTCCAACTCGAACTCGTCCGGGGCCATGACGACGGGGCGCTCTTCCGGGAGCCGACAGGAGGCGAGGAAGAGAAACAGGAGGGAGAGGAGAAGCAGGAAGGGACTGCTCGCGGCGTTGTATTCGCGTGTTTGTTTCATGATTCTTTGAATAGGCGTTTATTACGGGCTGACTTTAGATGAGAAATGGAGGATTTAAGGCCAATTGGGGTCAACCGCAATTCAATTGCGGTCGACCACAATTCAGTTGCGGTCGACCACAATTCAGTTGCGGTCGACCACAATTCAGTTGCGGTCGACCACAATTCAATTGCGGTCGACCGCAATTCAGTCGCGGTCGACCGCAATTCGATGGGCGTTGACCGTAGATTACTGTAAACCATGCGATTTTCCATTAGCGTCGTCTCAAACCTCGATTTTTAGATCGAAATGGGGTCATAAGTCCTCTATTTCCTCCTCGCCGCCGTCCACCCAGCCGTTGTGACTGCGGTTGGTTTGCTCGATGGAGACGCGGAAGCTGACGCGCCCCCCGAAAGTGATCTCCACGGCGTCGAGGGCGCGAGCGGGATCGTATGCTTGCAGGGCAATGACGCCGATGGCCGCGAGACGACCGTCGCTGTCCGCGACTTTCTCCACCTGGAAACAGTCGTTGCGGATGCCGTTGGCGACGCTGACCTGCGCGCCGTTGACGGTGGAGAGGAAGTTCATTTTCAGCTGATCGAGGGGGATGTTCGAGTTCGCGGCGACGTCGTCCCGCGCGCCTGCCTCCCGGCACAAGAGGGCCTCGCGGCGGGCGATGCTGACGCGATAGGGGCCGTCGACGAGAATTTCCTCGTGTACCTGGTTCCAGTTGATCGCGGTGACGCGTAGGTTGACGGGATAGTTCTCGGAGGCGACGTCGGGGGTGTCGTAGCCCGGGCCGGAGACCTCGACGATGTTGAAGAGGTACTTCCAGTTGCGGTTAATCTGGCGGTAAACGTCCTGCTTCTCGTGCTTGATGAAGTCTACGGGGTAGTAGGACAGGGGTCGCCAGTCGGCGTCTCGCTTGCCCTTGAATCGGCCCGCGATCACGACGCGGGTGCGCTGCCTGGCGCTCTCGTCGCGGGTGTTGTAGGGATTCTCGTAGAGGTAGAGCTTGGAGAGGAGCGCGTTGTCGGCGTCCGCGGCGACGAGCGGCGCGTCGAAGGTGGTCTGCATGTCCGGGGGGACGTAAGGGGCGGTGTTGTAGGCCGGCGGGGCGGGGACGGAGGTATAGGCGACGCGTCCCCGGTCGGGAGCGAAGTAGAGGCGCGCTCCCTCCAGCTTGAATGAATCGCGCACCGGGGAGGCGTCAATGTCCACCGAGGCGACGGCGCGTAGCATGGCAACGTCGACGCGGGTCACGACGTCCTTCCGGATGTCAACCCGCTCCACCATGCTCCAGGCCGGCAAGGGCGCGCGGCCCGCGGGGGAGGGCAGGAGACGGGCGGGATAGTCGACGAGGCCCTCGCGGATGGATGGCCAGGCGGCGCCGGCGACCAGCAACTCGCCGGCGCCTTCGGCGGGGTCGCGGCTGTCGAGCAGCGCCCGGCAGTTGGAAAAGACGTGCAACTCGTAGCCCTCGCCCGCGGGTACGGTGGCCCGGTAGAGGCTGGTGTGGCCGTGGTGCGCGGGGAGCTTGTAGGCGCGACGACGGGCGAGGAACTTGTGATCCTTGTCGAACAAGAGGACGTCCAGCTCGTCGATGGCGTCCTCCGCGGCGCTTCCCGGCGCGGGGAGGGGGGAGCGCGTGTCCGTCGCGCTCAGGGCGATCTCCACGTCCGCGTCCCCGGTGGGCGGACAGTCAGCGTCTCGCTTGCAGGCGAGCAGCGCGGTCGCCAGGAGTAAGTAGATGGATGATTTCTTGATCATGCTCTTTTTCTTTTTACGCGGGGGAGGAGGTTACAACTCCAGGCCTCCCTTGATGGTGTACCAGTCGTTGACCGTTAGCTCGAGCACTTTTAGGTTGGCGTCCAGCGCGACGGTGATGGTGTAGTCGTCCTCCTGCGCCAGTTCCTCGTCGGTGTCGTAGGGGCGGGAGCCGTCGTCGAGGGTGACTTTGCCGAGCGTCTCCGCGATGTCGATGGCGATGGAACGTACCCCGGCGGGGGTCGTCTCGCTGAGGAGCAGCGCGAGGAGGTCGGCGGTGCGAAAGTCCATGGTCTGGAAGCGGTAGTGGTAGTCCTCCGCGACGACGGGTGGCGCGTAGGGGAGGTAACGACGACGGGCGGACTTGGCGTTGAGGTAGTCGAAGATGCCGTTGTTGCCGTCGATGACCGCCGAGAGGAGGTGGGGGGGCGGCAAGGGGCGGTCTTCAAAGCGGACGCGGACGTTGAAGTGCACCGTGTTTTTGTAGAAGTAGAGGGTGTCCGGCGGTGCATTCGCCCCGAAGGAGACGACCTTGTGGGCGTGGAAGAGGTCGGCGGACCGGCGGGCGATCGTGTCCGCGCGATCGGGTTTTAAAGCGGCGCGGAAAGAGGTCAGGGCCTCGACGCCGGTGACCTCGTAGTGGAGCGCGGAGGGGTTCAGGAGCGCGACTAAGGTGTAGCGACCGGCGTCCCGCGGCGGCAGGACGACCGCGTAGTCGTCGGTCGACAGGCGGCCGGCGGGGAAGCGGAAAGTATCCGCGAGGTCGCCGTGGCTGTCGTAGAGGTATAGGCATGCCTCTCGCGCGACGTCCTCGATCTTGTACTTGTGCACGGCGCTCCGCAGGCAGACGCGTATACCGCGCGGGCAGTCGTCCAGGTTCTCGCGGATGCAACTGCACGGGAGCAGGCCGGCGAGCGCCCAGGGGATGAATAGTACCTTTCTCATTGTCTCTACTTGTTGAAACGCGGCGTTGTCGTACGCGGCTCCCACCCCCACCGCCCCGGACGGCCGCGAAACCGCCCGGGGGATGGGCCTCGAAGGGGGAGGCTACAGGACGATGTCGTCCGCGATCTTGAACCAGGGCTTGATCGTCACCTTCAGCTCTACCTCGGTGGCGGTCGGGACAGGCTCGGACGGCGCCACGGTCTCGCTCCAGGAACCGAGCGTGGTGAGGTCTGTCACGTTGTACTCGTAGTAGGTGTTGCGCAACACCGCGTTTTTCTGCACGGCCGAAACCAGCGAGGGGTCGTCGTCGTAAACGGCGAACTTGTGGTAGTTGTAGCCGCCGGCGTACGCGCGGAAGGGCTGGGAGCGATCGATGTTCGCGTGAAGGGTGAGGACGGCGTCGGAGGGATCCTTGTTGACGATCACCCGCGTGCCGTCTTTCAACTGCACCGTCCAGAAGTCCCCGCCGGCGGCAAGCGCCTGTCCACTCGCCAGGCTCTCCGGGTCGAGGATCTCGGAAGCGGCCGGCGCGTACTTGCTCTTTAGCTGCACGTAGGTGGTGTTTCCGAAGTAGAGGTAGCCGAGGGCGTCCTCCTTGGTGGTGTTTTCGGTGATGTAGAAGGCCGCGCCCGGGGCTTTCCAGACCGAGTACTGCAGGAAGGCGGCCGCGTTGTAGACCCCCGGGGTGGTTTCCGACGGCTCGTCGTGCACGGCGCTGAAGGCCGTCCACTTTCCTCCCGCGGCGGGCGGAACGGAGGCGACGTCCGTGGTCGCGTATTGCCCGACGACGTAGAGCTTCTTCGCGACGGAGCCGACCCGGTAGGAGTAGTCCGAGAATGTTCCCTTCATGCCGGCCCCGGTCTTGTCTTTGACCTCTTTCAGGTTGAGCTTGGAGGCAGCGCGCCCCACGGATAAGGCGATTTTCACCGGCTCCGCGGCCGTGCCACCCCCGGCAACGATTTCCGTCGCCCCGTAGGAGGTGCCGATCAGGAACTTCTTGTTCGCGGCGATGTCCGGGAGGGAGGTCGACGCGTCGAAGTCCACCCCGAACGCGCTTTGTTCGAACTGTACGCGCGTTTTACCGCTGCCCGAGGGGATGTCCTCTCTCGCGTCGTCGTTGAAGAAGGTGTAGATGTACTTGGCGCCTGCCTCGAGCGGGAAGTGGCTCGTCTCGTAAGGCCCCGACCCCGTCAGGGTGAGCGCGGTCTCCTTGTCAAACGTCCCGTCCGAGTGGAAGACGATGACTTTTACGTTGCCCGTTACGTCGGACTCGTCGCCGGTCGCGGCTTCCGTGTCAGCCGTTCCGCGCGTTGGGCGTTGGTCGTAGATGACCAGCTTTACCATGCTTTCTTTACCTTTTGTTGCGTCGTCCAGCGACCCGTTGTCCCTGTTGCAACTCGCCAGGCCCAATCCGAGAGCGGCCACGGCGCACCATGTTAACTTAATACTTACTTCCATCTGTCTTAGATTTTAAAATGATTAACTACATACGACTATTGATTTGTTATTGGAGTTTTTGGTTTATTAATAGGAGCGCTCGTTCGCGCCCTCCACCCAGTTGATGTAGGCGGTATTGACCACCTTGTTTCCCCCCGGCGTGGGGTAGTTTCCCGTGAAGTACCAGTCGCCGTCGTTCCCGGCGCATGCCTCGCGCAGGTTGTCGACGGTCTGGAAGACCACCCGCACGTCCGCTTGCACGGAGGCGTTGCGCACCATCTGCGCGATTTTTCCGGAAATCTCCTCGTCGGTGAACGGGGCGTAAATGGCTTTCACCTTATTTTCTATCTGCTCCTTGGGTAAGCCTTGTTGCGCTTTACATTCCCGGTACACCTCGTCGATCAGCGACTCCATGCCGCGTTCCTTCAGCAGCGCGATGGCGGCGTTGAAGGCGATAAATTCTCCCATGCGGTTCATGTCGATGCCGTAGCAGTCCGGGTAGCGGATCTGCGGGGCGGAGGAGACGATGATGATCCGTCGGGGATGCAGGCTGTCGAGGATACGCAGGATACTCCGCTTAAGGGTAGTTCCCCGGACGATCGAGTCGTCGATCACCACGAGCGTGTCGTTCTCCTTGAGCGCCCCGTAGGTGACGTCGTAGACGTGTCCCACCATCTCGTCGCGCCCCGCGTCGGAGGTGATGAAGGTGCGCAACTTGGCGTCCTTGATCACGATCTTCTCGACGCGCGGCTCGCCGATCCCTTGCTGTTGCAGGCCCTTGACAAGCCCGTAGAAGGAAATCTCGGCCGTGTTCGGGATGTAGGAAAACACGGTGTTCTCCAAGTCGCTATCGATCGCGTCGAGCAACTGCGGGACGAGCAGTTCCCCCAGTCGTTTCCGCTCCCGGTATATCTGTCGATCGTTGCCGCGCGAGAAGTAGATGCGCTCGAACGAACAGCTACTTCGCTTTTTCGGTTCGCGCACCATCTCTTCACTGACCGTCCCGTCTTTTTTCACTATCAACGCGTACCCCGGCTTTACCTCTTTGATGTTCGCGTCGTCCACGCGAAAGGCGGTCTGGATCACGGCCCCCTCGGAGGCTGCCACCACCACCTCGTCATCCCGGTAGTAATAGGCGGGGCGTATCCCCCACGGGTCGCGCGCCACGAAGGCGTCCCCGTGACCAAGCACTCCTGCCACGGCGTAGCCCCCGTCCCACTCCGCGCTGCTTTGCGCCAGTACCTTTGTCAGATCCAGGTTGTTTTCGATCAGTAGGGAGACTTGCTCTTGCGCGTGACCTTGGGCGCGATAGGCTCGATACATGTCCTGCACCTCGTCGTCGAGCGCGTATCCCACTTGTTCGAGCAACGTGACCGTGTCCGAGTAGTTGCGCGGGTGTTGCCCGGCGCGTACAAGTAACGCGAACAGTTCGTCGACGTTCGTCAGGTTGAAGTTAGCGGCAAGGGCCAGGTTGCGGCTTCGCCAGTTGCTCGCCCGCTTCAGGGGGTGCACGTAGTCTATATTGTTTTTACCGAAGGTTGCATAACGCAGATGCCCAAGGTAAATCTCCGAGATAAAGGGAACATGTTGCTTGGCCCAATCCGCGTTTTTCCCTTCGATCTCCTCCGCGTGCACGGCGACGCGAATCCGGTCGAACACCTCCTGTATCGGGTTCGCGTCGCACGAACGCATTCTGTCCATATACTTGCAGCCGGGCGCCATGTCCAACTTCACGCTCACCACCCCGGCCCCGTCTTGCCCGCGGTTCCGTTGCTTTTCCAGCAACAAGTAAAGTCGGTTCAACCCATAGAGAAACGAACCATACTTCTCCTGATAAAAAGACATCGGTTGTAATAATCGAATAAACGCTATTCCACACTCGTGATTGATAACATCGCTCATTAATATTGTCTCCTTATAATTTCAAACGCGAACATAGGAAAAATATCGTACATTTGCCGGGAATCCTCAAGAAAACATGAATGAGAAATATAATCTTTACCGCTATCGGGCTGATGCTGCTGGTGATCGTCGGGGCGTTAGCATGGAAGGCGCTAAGAACAACCAACAAGGATAGCGCGACCCGACGACCCACCACCACCATCGAGGTCCTCGAAAAAAAGTTGCACTTGGGAACATTTAACATCTCCGAAACCCGAAATGGCCGCTTTAGAATAAGAAACAGCGGGGAGAAGCCGCTCATTATTCTTGACGCCGCCGCGTCCTGCAATTGCACAACCCTGTTATGGCCGCGGAAGCCCGTCTCCCCCGGAGACACGGCTGTCATTCAGGTTACTTACACCGCCAACGAACGAGGCCGTTTCGCCAAAACCATTGACCTCTACTGCAACACCTCCCCGTCGCTCACCACTCTTCACATCGACGGACACATCGAATGACGCGACTCCACCACTTTTTCTTCCTCCTCCTGTTACTCGCATGGACGGGAAACGCCGCGGCGCAACGTCCCAAAGTGGGAGTCGTACTCAGTGGTGGCGGAGCAAAAGGCGTCGCCCACATCGGCGCGCTGCGCGTAATCGAAGAAGCGGGCATCCCCGTAGACTATATCGTCGGCACAAGCATGGGCGCCATTGTCGGCGGATTACATGCTATCGGTTACTCCGCGAAAGAGCTTGACAGCATCGTCAGGCAACAAAACTGGCCCTTCATTTTGAGTGACAAGATATACCGCTTCGACCTCTCCCCGCGGGAACGCGCCGACGAGGAACGTTACCTTCTCACCTTCCCCATCGACCGCGTCAACCCCCGGTCGCGCCGTCCCGTTGGCCTTGTCAGCGGGCAGAACATCCTGAATACATTCACTCAACTGACTATCGGGTATCACGAGAACGCCGACTTCTCCCGCTTTCCCATCCCCTTCCGTTGCGTTGCCGCCGACATCGTCCGACAGCGCGAGGTCGTCATTTCCAGTGGCGATCTCCCCCTCGCCATGCGCGCCAGCATGGCCATTCCGGGCTTCTTCACGCCCGTGCGCGCGGACAGCGCGCTTCTCGTCGACGGCGGAATACTCAATAACTTCCCCGCGGACGTCGTTCGAGACATGGGAGCAGACGTCATCATTGGCGTGGACGTGCACGCCGACCTCATGAAGACAGAGGAACTTACCAATATCTCCAACTCCCTGCCCCAGCTCGTCAATCTCCTTTGCATGAACAAATACAAGGAGAACACCGGCATGGTGGACCTCCTCGTGCGTCCCGATCTCCGCGACTTCTCCGCGGCCGACTTCAACGCGCGAGCCATCGATTCCCTCCTCGCGCGCGGCGAACGCGCGGCAAGAGCGCAATGGGACAACCTCATGTTGTTAAAGAACAAGCACGGTCTCGACAATAGCGCTCCCCGGACGAACCGCCTCGCGCGCGCCTCCCGTTTTCCCGTTAGCGAGATCATACTCTCCGGACTTGCCCCGGAGCAAGAGCGGTGGATCCGCGCGAAGCTCCCCATCAAGGAGGGAAATCTGCTTTCCATCGACGAGATACACCGCGCGGTCAACATCCTTTATAACACCCGCGCTTTCTCCTCTGTCAACTACCGTCTCACCGGCGACGCTCCCTACCGCCTCACCTTCGCGTTCGCGCCGCATCCCATGAGTTACCTCAACGTCGGCGCGCGCTTCGACTCCGAAGAAACGGGAGCCATCCTCTTCAACGCCACTCTCAGTAACTCCATTCTTCCAGGCTCCCGCGTCGCCCTCACTTCCCGCCTGAGCAGGTATCCGTACCTCCGCGCGGAACTCTCCCTGGAGAACTCTTTTTCGCGACGCGTCCATGTTGCCGGCGAGTTCCGCTTCAGCAATGTCAACATCTACAACCGCGGGAGAAAACGGGCAAACGTCATTTACCGGTATTACCTCGGCGAATTGAGCGTCTATAACTACCGCCCGCGAAACGTCAACATCCAGGCCGGAGCGAGGTACGAACTTTTCGACTACAAGACGTTCCTCTTCGCCGACGACAACTCCACCGAGAAAGTGCACCCCGAGCATTTCTTTTCCTACTTCGTCAAACTGCATCTCGACAACCTCGACAAACCTTACTTCCCCGAACGCGGCCTTTCCCTCGAAAGCGAGATCGCTTGCCATACCGACAATTTCATCTCTTACCGGAACGCTACCCCCTTCGCCTCCGTCGCTTTTCATCTCCGCAAGGTACTCCCTGTCGCCCCCGGTCTCAAGAATATCGTTTCCCTCCACGCGCGCTCACTCATCGGGCAAGCCCCCGCGTACTCTTACTACAACCACGTCGGGGGAGTCGTACCGGGCCGTCACACCCCCCGCCAGATACCCTTCTGGGGCATAAAACGCCTGGAGATTTTCGACAACTCCATGTGGACTGCCCGAATGGAGCTACGCCGGAAGTTCCCGCGCGCCTACTTCTCCCTGCTCTGCAACGTGGCGCAACAGGACGATGACCTTACCTCCATCCTCTCGAAAAAACTGATTTACGGGGGAGGCCTCTCTTATTCCCGTCCCACCCGTTTCGGTCCCGCCGAAGTCATCCTCACTCTCTCAAACTGGACAAAGCGACCCAACCTCTACATCAACTGGGGCTTCTACTTCTAATTTCCAACCCTTCCGGGTGATCTTCTCAACTCCGTATCAATAGTTTATTCTCTCAAATCTACATGCTATCAAGACGGTAAATTTGATTCCACGCACAGCTTCGCGTAGTACACAAAGTGGCAAATCAAATTTGAAAACGCACTTTGTGACGTACACAAAGTAGTGTTTCAAATTTGAAAACGCGCTTTGTGTATTACACAAAGTAGTGTTTTCAATTTTACAACCCACTTTGTGACGTACACAAAGTAGTGTTTTCAATTTTACAACCCACTTTGTGACGTACACAAAGTGGTGTTTCAAATTTGAAAACGCGCTTTGTGATGTACACAAAGTAGTGTTTCAAATTTGAAAACGCACTTTGTGACGTACACAAAGTAGTGTTTTCAATTTTACAACCCACTTTGTGACGTACACAAAGTAGTGTTTCAAATTTGAAAACGCACTTTGTGTATTACACAAAGTGGTAAATCAAATTTGAAAACGCGCTTTGTGTACATCACAAAGTGGTAAATCAAATTTGAAAACGCGCTTTGTGTACATCACAAAGTGGTAAATCAGATTTCACACCCTCCATTGTGATGATCACAAAAGTCGAAATAAAATGGAAGACCCTGCCTTGTGATCATCACAAAGCAGGGTCGCAAAAAAAAGAACCGACGCCGTCGCCTTGTCAGGCGAGAACGTCGGTTCTCATTATGTACAACGAGAGAGTAACGGGGGCGAACCCCCAATTGTTTATTCCTCCTCTACAACTTCCTCCGCGTCGACTTCAACTTGTTCTTGGAACAACATGTCCAGGATTTGCTTGAACTCGTCGAACTGTATCTTCTTCTTTAAGTCCCCGGCTATCGCCTTTAAATTGTCGATCTTGCCCGTAGTATTATTCTTAAGGTAGTTGAGCGTGAAGATTGCAATGTCGATATTATCCTCCGAGAGGTTTTTCAGTTCCTTTGAGGCTACCTTCAGTAACTTGTCCGGGTCTCCGGCGGCGTAACTATTGACTATCTCTATACACGCGAACAGTTCCTTTTCTTTCGTTAGCTTGAAGGGAGCCACCTCTTTCTTAAGTTTCTTTAATTCGCCCGGCGCCGGCTTCTCCTTTCCGAGGAGAACCGGATAGAGTTTCTTCTTGTAGACGTTCATGATGCGCTCGTCGACAATTTCTTTACCGACGGACGCCTCGAAGTTCTTCCTGTGGGCCAATAGATACTTATAGTTGTCAGAGCCTTCCCCGGAGAACTCGTCGCTCTCGTACAGGAACCAGAAGCGCTTGCTGGACTTCTCGGAATCGTCCAACATCGGTTGCAGTATCCCGTAGACCTCCTGCGCTTTTTCCACTTCCGAGAGGTCCACTAACTGCTCGAAGTAGGAAATCAGGAAATCCTTGTCGCGGTTTCCACCGGCGTACTTCCTGTCGAGCGTTCCCGTGGCGTGCGCGTCGTCAAGCCCCTTCTTCGCGGCCGCGACTATGTCCTCGGAAGACCCTATGATCTTATGTTGCACCGAGCCATCGGGTCTCAATATAACAAAGGTGGGGTAAGAGGAAATGTTATACTGCTTCGCGGTCTCTATGCCTTCGCCTTCTTCCATGTCATACTTCACGTTGATAAAGTGTTCGTTGAAGTACTCCCCGACTTCCGGCCGCGTGAACACGGTCTTGGCCATGTAAGCGCAAGGGCCGCACCAGGTCGTGTAGCAGTCCATGAACACGTGTTTATTTTCCGCTTTGGCCTTGTCAAGCGCCTCTTGCAGGGTGAGCGATTCCCAGTATACGCCCGTGGCGAGGGCTTTGTGATACTGCGCGAAAAGTTTATTCACCGCGGTGACTACGGTCGCCCGTTGGCTTTCCGGACTTTTCTCGATGATAGCTTCACCGATCTGAACCATCTTTTCCATCAGCGCCTTGTCCCCGGTATCAAGCTTACCAACCGCTAACGAGAAGCTCAAGAGATCGTTTATCGAGAGGGCTTTCGCGTTTTCCGCTACCAGCGCGATAACCTGCTGGACGCCTTCCCCCGAGGAGATTACGGCGGCAATCTTGAGCTTGGCGTCCAACGCCGGATTGGGTTCTATGGCTTTCCTGATTACCTGTTCCTGGATGCCGGCGATCAGCTTCTCCCCGTCATCCGTACTCTTGCCTTTAGCGATATAGGAGTCCAGCAGTGAGATGTAGCCTTCGTTCAACAGCGCGTTTACCTTTTGCTTTCCGACATTCTTCTCCAGCTTAATTCGATTTTTCGTTACGAACTCCAGGTTCTCGATGGTGGTCTGTCCCATTTTGTTTTCTATGAGCGGCCAGTATGTCGCGGAGAGTCTTTCGTTTGTCGTTAGGCTGTTGAGTAACTCGTCCCTGACCTTGGCGATTGCTTTTGTGTCGTACGCGTCTTGCAGGACAGAGAGATAGGCGAGTTTTTTCTCTTTCTTCATCTTGCCGGAAGCGTACTCCTTATCCAGGACTTCCCGGGAGTTCTTGGGATCCAGCCCGCGCTTGATTTTCGGTATAAACTCGTCAAGCCCCGCGGCGCCGACGACGCGATATTGTTCCGCTCCTGTCGGGTTGAGAATGAGGAACGTCGGGTAGGCTCTCACGCCGTACTTTTTCCCGATCTCAAGTCCTTCTCCTTTCTCCATGTCAAACTCGACACAGACGAAGTGTTTGTTAAAGAACTCTCCTGCCTCTTTGGTCGGGAAGACGTTATTCGACATGTGTTTACAGGGTCCGCACCAGCTTGTCTGGCAGTCGACCATGACCAACTTGGACTCGGTCTGCGCGGCGGCCAGCGCCTGATCGAGCGTTAACTCTCTGAAATTAACTCCCTGGGAGTGGGCGGCGAAACTTGACAAGAGGCAAGCTACCGCGGCGATAAGTATTCCTGTTTTCTTCTTCATGTGATTACTTTTTTTACGATTATTATTATTATCTTCTCTTATATCGTCCCGCGATGATACGAATTAAAATTGAAATAACCGCGCGGGTTTCAATTCTTAATATTTTTTTATTATTTCACTCGCGTTCGTCACGTCGCGAGGGAGGTTTACTAAAAGTCGGCGCGGGTCGACCATTCCCTGGTGGTTGTAAGGGCGTTTTCGTACTCGTCGATGATGTCGCGCATGATCTCAGCCGCGCTTTGCTCTTCGCGGAACAGGCTGGCCACCTGTCCGATTTCCAATTCTCCTTCCGTCAGGTTGCCCTCGAAGATACCCAACCTGGCCCGTCCTTTCCCCAGGAGCGCCTTTAACTCCTCCGAAGAGGCGCCGCGCGACTCTGCCTCCTCGACGGCCGTCATGAAGTCGCTTTTTACCAGACGCGTGGGCGCGAGCTTCTTTAAGAGTAAGCGCGTGTCTCCTTCCTCGAGCGACAGGCAGAGGCGCTTGAAGTTGTCGTGCGCCGCGCTCTCTCGCGCGAGCGCGAAGCGGGTGCCGATTTGCACGGCGTCCGCGCCAAGCGCCCTGGCAGCGAGCATCGCGCGGCCCGTCCCTATGCCGCCGGCGGCGATCAGTGGGAGGGAAGTTGCTCGACGAACGGCAGGTATCAGACAAAGGGTAGTGGTCTCCTCGCGTCCGTTGTGCCCGCCGGCCTCAAATCCCTCGGCGACAATCGCGTCTACTCCCGCGTCCTCGCACTTGGCGGCAAAACGGGAACTGCTGACCACGTGCGCCACGATGACGCCCTTGTCTTTTAAATATCGCGTCCACGGTCGCGGGCTTCCCGCCGAGGTAAATACGATTTTTACTCCCTCGTCGACAATCACTTCCACGAGGGACGACGCGTCGCGACCGGCCAGCGGGAGATTCACGCCGAAGGGCCGGTCGGTGGCGACCCGGCAACGGCGAACGTGCTCGCGGAGAAGCTCCGGCGTCATCGAACCGGCTCCAAGTAGCCCCAAGCCGCCGGCATTACTGACTGCCGCCGCCAGTCTCCAACCGCTGCACCAGACCATTCCACCTTGCACCACGGGATAGCGCGCGCCGAATAGATTACATACGTTGTTCATTGTTGTTATTTTCCTTGTAGTGAATTTATTTTTTCCAGAAGGCCCTCGTGAAAAGCACGAGGACGGTGAAGACTTCGAGGCGACCGACAAGCATGAGGACAGTGAGATAGATCTTCGCGGCGTCCGGCAGGGCGGCATGGGTGGAGGCGGGTCCGATGGCGCCGAACCCGGGTCCGGTGTTGCTCATGGCCGAGATGACGGCGCTGCAAGCGGTCTCGACGTCGTCGGTGAAGGAAGAGAGCAGGAGACTTGATATGCCGAATATGATCATAAAGAGGACGAAGAAACCGGTGACGCCTGTCAGCACGCCCGGATGGACGCCGCGATTATTGTATTTGACGAGGATGATGGCGCGAGGGTGTAAGGCTCGTTTCATCTCGGCGATGGAGTTCTTCACCAGCAGCAAGATGCGAATGCATTTTATGCCCCCGGAGGTTGATCCGGCACAACCGCCAATGAAGAATAGAAGGAGGATAACGGCGCCGAGGAGTGGCGGCCAAAGGAGGTAGTCGCTCGTGGAGAAGCCGGTGGAGGTCAGGATGGAAGTGACCTGGAAAAGGGCGTGGCGGAAGGAGGCGGCGGGATCGTGGTGCGACGCGACAAGGCCTATGGTGATGATAAGGGCGGCTGAAAGTATAACGAGGGCATAGAGACGGAACTCGTTGTCGCGAAAAAGTTGTCGGGAACGCCCGAGGAGAAAGACGCGGAGCAACCCGAAGTTGGTTCCCGACAGGAACATGAAGAGGATGATGATATATTGGATGTAGGCTGAGTCCCAGTGGGCGATGCTATCCTGTTTCGTGGAGTAGCCTCCGGAGGACATGGTGGAAAGAGAATGACAGACGGCGTCGAACCAGCTCATGCCGCCGGCGGCAAGGAGAATGCAGAGGGCGAGAGTGAGGATGATGTAGAGCGCCCAGACGTGTCTCGCTGTATCGGCGAAGGTCGACGAGGACTTGTTGTGAGTTGGACCTGTAACCTCGGCAATGTATAGGTCTCGTCCCTCGATTCCGAGTCCCGGGAGGATGGCGATGAAGAGGACGATGATGCCGATTCCTCCAAGCCACTGGGTGATAGATCGCCATAGGAGGGAAGCGTGCGGTAGTGCCTCGACGTCGTTGAGGATGGTAGAACCGGTTGTGGTGAAGCCGGACATGGTCTCGAAGAGCGCGTCAACGGGAGATGGGATTGAATGACCAAGGAGGTACGGGAGTGCACCGAAAAGCGTGAAAGCGATCCAGGTAGCGGTGACGATGAGATACCCGTCGCGGCGGGACAGGAGGCGGTCGTCCACGCGCACCGTATATATAAGCGCGGCCCCGGCAACGAGCGCGAAGAGGAAGGAAAGGAGAAAGCCGGCAGCATCCGGTTCGTCTAACGCGATGGCAAGGACAAGGCACGGTAGCATGAAGGCACTCTCCAGACACAGTAACCTTCCAATGATTGCGGCAATGAAGCGGATGTTGATCATTCGCGGAAAAGTTTGACTACCTTCTTGATGGCTTCCGGGAGGGCAAAGACGACAACGTTGTCTCCGGACAGCACGCGCGTGTCGCCCTTGGCGATAATGACTCTCCCGTCGCGGATGACGCCGCCGATGGTAGCGTTTTCGGGGAAATGCATCTCCGCGAGGGGACGACGGGTGATGCGCGAACCGGCGCCGGCGGTGATCTCGAAGACCTCGGCCTCGGAATAAGTGAGGAAACGGAGGTGTTGCACGTGGACGTTCATCGTGTGACCGTAGATACGGGAGGCTGCGATGAGTTTCGTGTTGATGAGCGTGCCGAGACCGATGCTTTCGGCGAGGCTGATGTAGTCGACATTCTCGACTTGCGCGATGCTCTTCTTCACGCCTAATTTCTTGGCCAGGAGACACGAGAGGATATTGATCTCGGAGGAATCGGTGACACTGATAAAGGCGTCCGTGTTCCTGATGCCTTCCTCCCGCAGGAGCGCCAGATCCTGTCCGCTGCCGTTAATGATCAACGTGGAACGCAGTTTATTCGCGAGGAGGATACATCGATCGCGGTTCGGCTCGATGAGTTTGACGTTGTACGACTTCTCGAGGAGGGAAGCTGTTTTGACGCCGACGCGCGTGCCCCCGACAATCACCACGTTGCGAATCTCGTGCTGCCGTTTGCCGCACATCTCGAAGATCTCCGGGATCGCCGATGGCTTCGCGACGATGCTGATCATATCATCGAGCATAAACCTGTCGTTGCCCCTCGGGACGATCGTCTTCTCGCCTCGTTTGATTGCCACCACGCGGAAATGTTCTGCCGCGTACCGTCCGGCCATTTGCACCAGGGTCATGTCGAGCACGGGAGCGTTCTCGCGCAGTTTGATGCTGATAAACTGCAGGCGGCCGTCGGAAAACTCGTGGATCTGTCGCGAGCCGCTTGTTTTGAGAGTGCTGGTAATCTCCTCCGCGGCGAGTCGTTCGGGATAGATGAGGGAATTGATGCCGATACTCTTGAGGTACTCGCGATTTTCCTCCTCCAGGTACTCGCTATTATTCACGCGAGCGATTGTCTGCTTGGCGCCCAACCGCTTCGCGAGGATAGTCGAGGTAATATTCTGGTCTTCTTCCGGGTTCACGGCGACATACAGATCGCAGCGTTCGACGCCCGCGTCGCGCAGCGCGCCGGTGGAGGTGCACGAACCCACGACGTAAAGGATATCCAGCTGGCTCTCGATCAGCTCCAGCTTCTCCCGATCGCTGTCGAGGAGCATGATCCGGTGGTTCTGCTTGCTTAACATGCGAGCCAGGTGAGTTCCGACCTCGCCGGCCCCTGCAATGACGATATTCATGCGCGTGCTGTTTTAATTTACCGCCGCGAAGGTAGCGAAAATTGCCTCCCGCGCGCGCTTCACTCAAAGTCGGAAGCGCGCGACCACCTCCTCGCTGATCATGATCTCCCGGAACTCGACGTCGAGCCCCTCCTTTCTCATCATCATCATGGACGAGCGCGTCGCGACGTTCCCCTGCGGAACATCAGAGAGATAGATCGCCGGCCCCACCGCCTGTCCCAGTGGCGCCGCCATCGCCTCCGCGTTCCTCTTGGCCTTCGCGACCGCCTGTCGCTTCAGCTCCAGCCGCAGTTCCTCCTCTCGCGCGTGGGTCATCCTCTCGATCGACGCGTTCGCGATCCCCTCTTCTTCCAGGGCCGCGATCACGCGCATCGCCGTCGCCGCGTCATACACGAGCAACGAGAAGCGCGTCGACTTCAGCACCTGTTGTCCCAGCAGCGACCGCCTGAACGTGCTCGACAAGTCGTCCACCTTCAACTGCTTCTCCATGTCTATGCCCAGCAGCGTCAGCCGTTTCGCCATCCTCCCTGCCAGCTCTTCCGCGGACACTTTCCCCTTCGAATCCTTCTCCGCGAGCACGATCGTCATGTAGATCCTGTCCGGCGTCACCATCGTGTCCACCCGCGCGCGGGTCTCGATAAAGTGGAGAGCCTTCCCGTCATTCTCCTCGCCCGCCTGGGCTGTCCCGTACGCCAGCGCGCCCGCCAGCAACAGCAATGTCAATTCTCTTTTCATGGTTGTTAATATTAAAAATTAGAAACTTCTATTCATCGTTTTCAGCCGGCGATAGAACCGCGCGCGGAACATCAAACCGGCAAGCGCGAGCCCCACCGGGTACCCTGCCCACACGCCCATCAGCCCGCCGTCGAGCGCGAACCCCGCCAGGTAAGAAACCGGCAGCGCCACCAGGAAGTAGCCCGCGAACGACAACAACACCAGCGGCTTCACGTCAGCGATCCCCCGCAGCGAATTCGCGTACGCCACCTGCAGCCCGTCGCCAAACTGGTACGCGGCCAGCATCACCACCAGCCCGCTCACCATCGACAACACCCCCTCCTCCTCCGTGAACACCCCGCCGATCCACCCCCGGTTCAGCAGAAAAAAAACCGACGCCGCCACCGACAGCGCGCCAATCAAATGAAAACCCGCCGTCGACGCGCGCCGCACCCCCTCCATGTCCTCGCGCCCCAGAAAATGGCTCACGCGCACCGACACCGCCGCCCCCACGCCGTAATAAATCATAAAACCCAGCGTCGACAACGTCGCCGCCACGTGATGAGCCGCCAACTCCATCGCCCCCAGCCATCCCACCATCACCCCCGTCAAACTGAACAACGCCGTCTCCATACCCATCTGCGCCCCCACCATCGCGCCCAGCCTGTTCAGCTCCAGGAAATGCTTCAACCGCCGTCCCGCCGCCCGGAAACCCTCCCGGTAAGGACGATAAGCCCTCCTGCTGCAAAACACCACCACGAACGCCGCCAGCGTCGCCACCCGCGTCGCCAGCGTCGCCACCCCCGCCCCCGTCAGCCCCATCTCGGGCGTGCCCCAGGCCCCGTAAATCAAAACAAAATTCCCCGCCACGTTCAGCGCGTTCCCCCCCAACATAATCCACATCGGCGTCACCGCGTCCCGCACCCCGTCCGCGAACTGCTTAAAGGCATTAAAACCCATCACGAACACCAGCGACAACAACTGCAGCAAAAAATACGGGCGAATCAGCGGCAACAACTCCTCCGGCTGCCCCATACGCCCCGCGTTCGCGTAAACCAACCACATCAACAGCGACAACGCCACGCCCACCACCGCGTTCGCCAACAACCCGTCCCTCAAAACACCGCCCGCGCCCCCCGACTCCCCGCGACCGGCCAAACGACCCACCACCGGCGTCAAACCGTAAGAAAAACCCACCCCGAAAAGCAGCGGCAGGTTAAACGCGCTATTCACGAAAGACGCCGCCGCCAGGTCCGCCGTCGCGTAACGACCCACCATAATACTATCCGCGAACCCCACCGCCACGATCCCAACCTGCCCCAGCACGATCGGCAACCCCAGCCGCGCCGTGTCCCGGTAATGAGCCATGTATCTCGAAAAATAACCCGTCATCATCTTTCCATGTATCATGCCGCGAAGATACGACATGTAAACAGAAAAAAATTACCTACCTTGCCCCCGCGAATCAAACCCCTCCAACATGAAACACGTCTTATCACTCCTCGCCGCCACCCTCCTCGCCACCACCCTACAGGCGAGCACCCCCCTCCTCGACCGCCTCCGCCAACTCCCCCGCCTCATCACCAACATCACCCCCTGTCCCACCCTCCCCTACGCCGAAACATACACCTTCACCTACCGACAACCCGTCGACCACGCCGACACCACCGCCGGACACTTCCTCCAACGCGTCATCCTCTCCCATCGACACTTCGACGCCCCCGTCGTCGCCATCCTCGAGGGATACGCGCTCGGCGAACCGCGCGAAAGCGAACTCTCACAACTCCTCTCCGCCAACCAAATCACCATAGAACACCGGTTCTTCGACGCCAGCGCGCCCCCCGGCGAAATACCCTGGAAACACCTCACCATCGCCAACGCCGCCGCCGACCACCACCAAATCATACAAACCCTCCGCCGCCGCGTATACCCCGCCACCCCGTGGATCACCACCGGCATCAGCAAAGGCGGACAGACCACCATCTTCCACCGCTACTTCTACCCCGACGACGTCGAAGTCAGCGTACCCTACGTCGCCCCCTTCAACCTCGAATACGTCGACCCCAGGTTAAAAAAACACCTCGCGCGACTCGGCGAAACTCCCGCGCAAAAACAAAAAGAAGGCGTCTTCAGGAGCGGAGGCAAAGAAAATACACTTAAACTCCTACAGTTCCAGCACGCCTGCCTCCAGCGACTCGACCGCCTCGCGCCCCTCCTCGAGGAATACGCCGGCGACAACGCCATGACCTTCGCGCGCGCCGGAGGCGTCCAACGGGCGCTCAAACTACTCGTCCTCGAGTACCCCTTCGCCTTCTGGCAATGGAACGGCAACGTCGGCGACATCCCCGAACCCGAACTCGAAAACGACTACGACCTCTTCCGCGCCCTCGTCGAAGTCTCCCCCCCCGACTTCTTCTCCGACCAGGGCATCGACCGTATCCTCCCCTTCTACTACGCCGCCCTCACCGAAATCGGCATGTACGACTACGACCTCACCCCCTTCCGCCCCTACTTCAAGCAAGAACCCGATCGCCGCCGCGTCGACTTCCGCTTCACCATCCCCGACGACATCCCACTGCCCCCCTTCAACGACAAGCAAGCCCGTCAAATCAACCACTGGCTCCAGACCGACGCCCGCCGGATGCTATTCATCTACGGAGGACTCGACCCCTGGGCCGGCACCGCCGTCGACCTCAAAACCAACGACAAGTGCAAGCTCTACATCAAGGCCGACGCCAACCACACCTGCCGCATCGCCTCCTTCGAACGCCTCGTCCGCGACGACATCCTCCAAACCCTCCTCTCCTGGATCGCCCCCTCCCCCTCCCCCACCCCATCCCCTCCCCCCACCCCCCTCGAATAAAATCTCCCACCCCTCCTCCCCACCCCCACCCCCC
>JAIROI010000088.1 GCA_031257615.1 Odoribacteraceae bacterium | reverse complement strand
AGGCCGAAAAGTTACATCGTGTAACTACTAAGGATTAATTTCCCGGCGGCCTTGTTACATCGTGTAACTACCAAGGATTAATTTCCCGGCGGCCTTGTTACATCGTGTAACTACCAAGGATTAATTTCCCGGCGGCCTTGTTACATGATGTAACTACCAAGGATTAATTTCCCGGCGGCCTTGCAACAACGCGTTGCTGGTCGGGATTAAATTCCGCGCGCCGTCGTTACGCGATGTAAACGCGCAGGGGCGTTACAGAAACTCCCGGAACAGGCGGTTGATTTGTTCCCGACGGGATTCCCCGGCGTCTTTCGACAATTGTTTGGCCAGCCGCGCCAGGCGCGACCGGGCGGCGTTATCCCCGCGCGCGGCGACAAGCTCCAGGGCCTTCTCGCATTGCCACGGCGCGAGCGTCTCGCCCGGCAAGTGGCGTTCCAGGAGCGCGGTGATCTCCTCGACGTCCCTGTTAACAAAGGCCCTGGCGAGTCGCGCCTTCGCGTCCAGGCGCGCCTTGTCGGGCAGGTCGTAGAGGCGAATGATCTCCTGCAGCGCGTCGAGCAGCGGGAGTCCTCCTTCCACCTCGTGACCGGCGAGGAAGCCGTTCAGGGGGTAGAAATTCTCCTCGATTTTCTTGTCGATCTCCCGCGCGGGGACGTTTTCCCGGAAGCGATCGAGGTATTCCAGGAGAAAGAGCATGTTCGGAGAGGCCGAGGGAGTGATGTATCGATCCCGGAACGCCGGCCAGTAGAGCGGTGAAAGCTTCTCCTCGTCCGTCAGCTTGTCGAGCAACGCCGCGGCCACTTGTATGCTTTGTTCGACGCGCCCTGCCTCGATCAGGAAATTCAGGTAATTCATGGTTCGTTCCCTGGTCGCGTTGCCCTCGCTCCATTCTTTTTCCATGGTATTGATGGCGTTACGGGGGTCTGCTCCCGCGGCGATCCGTTCGATAAACTGCTCCAGCGGGAGCGCGCCCACGCGTCGATACAGTTCGACGCCGTCGGGCGCGAAGATAAAATAGGAGGGTATGCCGGTCACGTTGAAGCGATCGCGGAGGATCTTTCCCTCGCCGCGTTCCAGGTCGTATTTCACGGTCACGAAGCGGGGGTTAAAAAAACCGGCGGCTGCCTGTTCACTCTCCAGGCGGCGGGCCATCTCCCTGCAGGGCATACACCAGCCGGTATAAAAGTCCACGAAAAGGAGTTTCTTTTGTTCGCCTGCCTGTCGCAGGGCTTCCTCGAAGGGCATTTCCTCCAGCGCGATACCCTGCGCGAAGAGCGCGGGCGCGGGGAAAAGGAGGAGGATATAGATCCATGTTTTCATGCGTACGGTATTAACGATTTACGAGGCTACTAATCGTGCGAGGAGCGTCTTGACCGCGTCGCTCTTGAGGCGCGCGGACATGTCGGCCACCAGCGCGGGGAGTTGGTCGCGTTGCCCGGCGGGGAGGCACTCTTTCAGGAAGAGCACCAGGGGTTGCGCGATGTTGAGTGCCAGGTTGTCATCGAAGAGGGGGAAGGCCTCCCGACATGCCGCGAGGAGTCCTTCGGCGTCGCGGCGCGCGTAGGCTCGCGTCATGGTCACCAGCGGCGCGAGGGCCGGCAGGCGATAGTCGTTTACCTGGCGCGTCATGCGGTCGAACTCCTGTTCCGTCGCTTTGTCATGCCCCTTGACGATCATCATCAGCTTGTGGAGAAAGGCGTAGCGGATGGACTGGTCGACGGTCTGCTGCCCGCGCGTCCGGTAGAACTCTTCTTTGTGTTCCAGCAGGTAATCGAAGCGCGTCATGCCCCACTCGCTGAAGGCCAGGAGGTGGAAAAGGGGCCAGTAGGTGGTATCGACCCTTTCGCGGTCGTCCAGCGCGTCGAAGAGTTCGTCGGCGATCTCCCGCGACTTTTCCCTGGAGAAATAGAGCGTCATCGCGTAGTCGAGCAGGAATCGCTTCTCCCGGTTGCCCTGTTTATAGGCGGCGGCGGCGGCCAGGTATTCGTCCAATCCCCTGAACCCCTTCAGTCGTCGTTCGACGGCCTCCTCTCCCGCGGATTGTTTGAAGTCGTCGAGGTGATCGAGCAGGAAGAGAAAGCGCGGCGACGAGACGGGCGTCACCCGCGGGTCGGCGAACAACGGCCAGTAGTCCGCCGAGGATTTCTCCCGGTCGTCGAGGCGCTGCATCAAGTCGTCTGCCGCGACCGTTAACAGGCTGTCCCGGTACGCGTCCCGCAACCGCAGGATGAAATCCCGCGTTCGCTCCTTACTCATCTTTCCCCCGGCGAACTCGGCCTCCAGGGTGGCCATGTCGTTGCGCGGCGCGATGGCTGTCTCGATTTTTTTGATAAACTGCTCCATCGGCGAGGCCCCGATCACGCGATTGATCTCGCTGCCGTCGGCGGCGAGTACGAGGAAAGTGGGGTAGATGTTCACGGCATAGCGCGCCGCGATCTCCCTCCCCTCCCCCTTCTCCATGTCGAACTTCACGCACACGAAGCGCGGGTTAAAGAACTCCCCTGCCTCTTTCTTGGGGAACTCAGCGTTGGTCATTTGCTTGCACGGGCCGCACCAGCTGGTGTAGCAGTCGACAAAAAGCAGCTTCCCCTGTTGCCCGGCCTCTCGCCGCGCCTCTTCCATCGAGAGGGCCTGGAAGCGCGCGCCCTGGGCTTGCGCGAACGTCGCCGCGCAGGTGCATATAATAAGGTATAGTAATTTCATGGGGCAGGGGTTTATTGTTCGACGTCGTTACCGATTCCCTGCAGGTCGATCCCGAAGGCGTCTTGGAAATAGGCGAGGAGTATCTCGTACTTTTCCCTGATCTTGCCGTTCGCGTCGATGTCGGGGTGCAAGTAACCGGTGAAATCGGAGGTAGACGGCGCGCCCGTCGCGGAGAGCGTCGGCTGCGCGACGAGCATGTCGTAGGGCGTTCTCAGGACCACGGAGACGTAGGCGTTCCAATCGGTCGCGGGCGTCAGCGATCCGTTTTGGTTGGGCGTCACGCCGAGCGCGCCCTTGGAAGCTGTCGGGGGCCAGGCGTTGGAGTAATCCGTGGAGGCGGAGAAAGCTGCCGGGGGCGTCAACTTGCCAAGGGCCGCGAGCTTGGCGAAAAACTTGTCGAAGGCCTCGAACTTGTAGGTGTTTTTCTCGGCGGCTGTCAGCGCGTTCAGGCGTTGCCCTCCCCAGGAGAAGAGCATGTAATCGACGCCCATGTAGACGGGGACGTTGTAAAACGTACCGAGGCCCGACGGGATGTTGCCCGCCCAGGTGAGGTAGCGAATCCCGAAGGTGTCGGCGAGGAAAATCTTCTTGGGCAGGAGTTCCCGCAATACTTCCTGGCGGGAAAAGTGGTTGAAGAACTTCGTCTTGATCAGCTCCAGGAGTTCGCCGATGTAGGCTTCGTCGGCGGGCGCGTAGTAGTAGCCCTGCGTGGAGTTGGCGGGATTTTCGGGATCCCAGCGGAAGGCGCCGATGCTCCTGTCCTCGTTCCAGTAGATGTCATGTGGCTGGTACTTGTAGAGGATGATCGTGTTGTATCGCTCGAAGAGAGACATGATCTCCGCGTCGTAAGGGTGATTCCCCTGCGGCAGGGAGTACTCGCTGTATACGTTTTCCGGCTCCGCGCTCCGCGTGGGCTGCTCCTCGCGATAGCAGGAGGCGACGAGGCAGCAGGAGGCGATCAGGGCGCACGTCGGCAGGTATGAAATAAAGCGTTTCATGATGGTGTTGTTTTGTCGTGAATAATCAGGGATTGGGGGTCAGGCGCGGGTTTCTCTCCAGGACGGCTCGGGAGAAAGGCAACACGTATCGCTCCGGCGGGATGGTGAACTCGCCGGGCGCGTTCTTCGCCTCGCCCTGGAACGCGTGCTTGATGGGGGGCATTCCCTGTCGGCGCAGGTCAAACCAGCGATGCTCCTCGAAGGCCAGCTCGCGGCGGCGTTCCTCGAGGCAGAAGCGCAGGAGATCGGGGACGTCGGCGAGTTGCAGGTTCTCGTAGCCGTCGGCGTGGCGGTGTTTCCGGAGAAAATTCAAATCATCGAGGGCTTCCTGTTCGCGATTTGTCCGGGCGAGCGCCTCGGCGCGATTCAGGTATGCCTCGGCGACGCGCATGCCCTTTCCTCCCAGCTGGTCGGTGGTCATGGATCCGAACTTGTTGCCGTAATAAAGAATGTACTGCCCGGCGGCCGGGTAGGCGTACTTCGTATAAAACATCCAGGGACGCAGGTCGCCGGTGTTGGCGAGGAAAGTGGGGTCGTAGTCGTAGAGATCCATCAATTCGCGGGAGACAGAATAAGGGGGGAGCATGGTGTTCTTCGGGAGCAGGATAAAGAAGAAATCGTAGAACTCGCCGGTGGCGCTGGTGGCGTGCGAGCGCGAGAAGGTCCAGATGACCTCCGGGCTTGAGGGGCTGTACACGTTCAGCGCGTTGCTGTTGTTGGCGCCCGTTGGTTTGGGCGTGACCGTCGCGAGATTGAGGAGGCCGGGACGGAGATCAATCACGGAGTCGGCGTAAGCGATGGCGCGCGGCCAGCGTTCCATGTATAGATTCGCGCGAGAGAGCAGCAGGTAGGCAAACAGCTTGCTTGCCTTGAACCGACTCTTGTACGGTCCGAGCAGCGCGGCGGCCTCCAGGAGATCCTTCTCGATCTGC
>JAIROI010000015.1 GCA_031257615.1 Odoribacteraceae bacterium | reverse complement strand
ATGATGGCCGAGTCGATGGGAGACCACGGGCCGGGGATGCCGCGGGTATTGTGCCAGCGGGCGGCGAAGTAGACGGTCTTGCCGCGATCGTCGCCCGGGAACGAGAGGTCAAGCTCGGTAGTGGTCGAGAAGGTGGAGTGCAGCAGGTCGTCGAGGTTCGCGACGGGCGAGGCGCTGATCACCCAGCAAAGCTCCACGCCGTGTTGCCCGTCCGGCTTGCGTTTCCGGGGGGTATTCGTCGAGTCGAGCGTGAAGAAGGTGAATCGCAGGTGGCGGATCATCCCCGAGATCACCGCGATCACCGGGTAAACCCGGGCGACCGGGGAGGGATGCCTCTCGTCGTCCGTTCTTGGCGGGAGGTTCATGCCAAGCAACTCCCCGTCGGTCACGTAGGGGGCGTCGGTCAGCAGGTTGCGCAATATCTTGTAGAGGTGTCTCAACGCCTCCTCGGCATCGTCCAGGTCGGCGATGATGATACCGGTACGCTGGGAGGGATCCATCCACCTGTTGTAGGCGGCAACGTAGACGGTATAGGCCGGGAGGAACTCGTTGTCGAGCCAGACCCCGTTGGGGTGAGAGGCCGCGAAACCGAGGCGATCGCGATTGTCCGGGTCCGTCAGGAAGGAGACGGTACGCCCTACTTGGGCAAAGAAAGCCGGGTGTGCTTTCAACATCCAGAAGGTAAGAAAAATAAAAGACGGTATCATAACTCTTGTTTTAATGGGTGTGAATACGCTGGGTTAGACGGCAATGTATCAAGCAGGTCTTCCACGCGAGGTAATCGAGTTACCTCGTAAGGTAATCGGATTACCTCGTAAGGTAATCGGATTACCTCGTAAGGTAATCGGGTTACCTCGTAAGGTAATCGGGTTACCTCGTAAGGTAATCGGGTTACCTCGTAAGGTAATCGGGTTACTTCGTAAGGTAATCGGATTACCTCGTAAGGTAATCGGGTTACCTTGCAAGATTCCCGGGTTACCTTGTGCGGTATCCCGGGCCGCGTCCTTGTTACGTGTGCTTTGATCATCGTTGCAAAGATAGCCTTTTTTGCATTCGCTGGTTGTTCGTTTCGTGTTCCCCGTGCGTTCCCCGCGTGATCCTTGTGGAAACATCCACCCGGAGGCGCGTAGCGATCGAGAGGGTTCTTTTCATGAGGTGGCGTTATTCAAACTCGTGCATCCAGTGGGCCATGCAGTAGGTGAGTTCCTTTCCTGCCGGCGTGACCGTGAACCATATCTCCGTCTTGAGCTGTTGTTCTATCTTGTGAAAGGTCGTCGGGGGGATTTGCTGGAAGGGGGTATCCTTGTCAAATTCGAAATTGACCTCGATGACTTTCCCCGTGCTCGAGTCTATGATCATCGTTACTAATAACATTTCCCCCTTTACCCATTCCTTCTCCGCGAAAGAGAAGGTGTTGTCAACGATAGATATTGATTTCGAACGCGTCCACGTGTCATTCTCTGTTGTCGGGATTGTTCCTCGCGAGACGCCCAGCTCCATGTTTGTCCCGTCTTTCTTGCCCCACTTGGCATACGTGAATTTACTATTCACGTCGTAGAGCGTGACGCAAAATCCTTTATAAATGTCACATTGGAGTTTGAACCCGGAACCCTGGATTGTTTGTGTCGTCGTGTAGTAACTCTTGCTTTTATCGAACGTCTGGGCACAGAGACTTCCGACAAGCAACAGGCAGATAGCGGTTAAAAGAGTTCTTGTCATGAGGTGGCGTTTTATTGAGATACTACTTTCGCCCGAAGGTAAGCATATTTCGCGGGGGGGCAAGGGGGGGAAATTTACCCCGGCCGCGGGGTGAGCCGCGACCGGGGAGGGTTGAGGTTAGAACGCGGCGTTAGCGATGCCTCGTACGTCGATGCCGTACTCGTTCCGGAAGTGGTCGACGAGCAGGTCGAATTTCTGCTTGATGAGCGGGTAGGAGAGGTAGGGGGTCATTTGCTCGTCCGTGCGCTGGAAGAGGTGCATGCGGAAGGAGGAGAAGTCGTTCGACCGCGCGTTTGTCCACATGTAGGCGTTCGAGAGCCAGTAATTGGGGTTGACCGCGCCGTAAGAGCCGGGCAGGAAGCCCGCCTGGAGGTAAGCCTCTACCCGGTCGGGGAAGTTGACGTTCACGGGCGTCACGGTGGGATTGGTCGCGTAGTTGCTGATCGCGTAGAAGGCCTCGGGGAAAGAGATGAGGCCGACCGAGGCGTAGTAGTCGAAGATGGCCCCGACGAGTTCATTCTTGCGGGTAGTCTTCTCGGCGGCGGTCATTTGGCCGAAGGCCTCGTTGACGCCGGCGAAGGCGATGGACTTGCCGGTGACCTTGTAGTTGGAGTAGTAGTACTCCATTCCGGGGGGGTAGCCGACGCGGAATCTCCGGATCGCGTCCACGAGGAAGACCCGGTAGGGGATTCCCATGCCCTTTTTCATGTTCTCCGGGACGTGGCGCAGCCAGATATTCTCGAGGAAGTCGAGCAGCGGGCCGACGTAGGCCGGGTTGCCGAGCACGATGGAGTCGATCTGGCTGTTGGAGAAGCCGGTCGAGACGGTCCACTCGAAGTCTTTTTGGGTAAGGTCGTAGAGGAAGTACGAGCCGTAGTCGTTGAACAGTTTCACGATCCTGTCGTTCACCGCCTGTGGCGCGCCCACTTGTGGCAACGCGTAGTCAGGCTCCACGGGGATCGGCGCGCCGATCTTCGCGTCTTGCGCGCAGGAGTAGAGCAGGGCGGCGCAGGCGGTCGTCACTATAACTATTGTCTTTTTCATGGTGTAATCATTTTAGGGGTTGTTTTACTCGGGTATTCCTCCCCTCTCTGCCATCCCGCGGGAGGGGTTTTGGACGAGCTTCGGGTTTCTTAGCACGAGGCTATTCGGGAAGGGGAGCGTGTACATGGGGTCTTTCTCCTCGAGGGTGAAGATTTCCGGGCGCGCTGTCGCGTCGGCCTGGTAGCGGTGGGCGATGGCGGGCATGCCGTAGCGGCGCAGGTCGAACCAGCGGAATCCCTCGTAGCAGAACTCCTTGCGGCGTTCCTCGCGGATGGCCTCGACGAGGGCTTCCTTGCCGGAGATGGTCTCGTTCGCGTAGCCGACGATGCGCGAGCGGCGCAGGTCGTTCAAGTCCCGCAGGGCCTCGGTCAGCTTGCCTGATTGGGCGTAGGCTTCGGCGCGGTTCAGGACGGCCTCGGCGGCGCGGATGGTCTGCACGGCGACTCCCGATCCCCGCACTCTTTTGTATACCATCACGGTGCCG
The DNA here is from genome assembly GCA_031257615.1 of Odoribacteraceae bacterium. GTDB lineage: Bacteria > Bacteroidota > Bacteroidia > Bacteroidales > Marinifilaceae > JAIRKS01. Next base: position 6,201 of record JAIROI010000015.1, on the reverse strand, counting down.
CGGTCGTTCGTGTTATCGATGACGATGCCATACCGGTAGCGCGCGTCGTTCACCGGATCGAAGGTCGCGAGGAACTCCGGCTTGGGCGAGTAGGCGCCGTCGTCTCCCCCGGCCGATCCCCCGAAGTACCATTCCACCTCGGGGTTGTCGTAAGTGAGGTAGGAGGCGGGCGTGGGGTTTCCGGCGTCGGAGGTTCCGCTGCCAAGAACGCGCAGGTTGGCCGTGTCGGTGAGCGCGGTTCCCTGGGCGAAGGCCTTGTTGGTTTCCTGTATGCAGTCGTCCCAGCGTTCCATGTGGAGGTAGACGCGAGAGAGGAGGATATGGATGGCGGGCTGGTTGACGTGGTAGTCCTTGCGGACGATCGCGAGCGGGTCCATCAGTCTGGCGGCCTCGGAGAGGTCGGCGACGATCCGGTTGTAGACGGTGGCGACGGTGGAGCGGGAGAGTTCCGCGTCGATGCCTGAGAGTAACTTGAGCGGCACGCCCGGCGCGTCGGGGTTGTGGCTGTACGGCTCGCCGTAGAGGTTGACGAGTTGGAAGTAGTAGTAGGCGCGGACGGCCAGCGCCTCTGCCTTGACGCGATCGCGGTCCTGTCGCGTCCCGATGGCTTCGTCGATGTAGTCGAGGACGGCGTTGCATCCCTTGACGCGCTCGTAGTAGCGGTAGTAGGCCGTGGAGGCGGGATCCTCGTTGATTGCCTGGCCGAGGCCGTTCTGGTCGTCGAAATAGGGTTGCCAGGTGTAGCGGGGGAAGTGCGCGACGGCGTCCGTGCTGCCGATGAACGAGAGGTCGCCCAGGTGGTAGGTGAAGAAAAGTTCGATGTCGTCATCCATGTAGTTGAGGAAGTAGGCCGGGTCCGTCGTGGTGGGATAACCGGAGCCGAGCAGCAGTTCGCGGAAGTCGGTTGTCGTTTTGGGGATCACCTCGTCCTGGGATTTTTCCTCGAGGAAGTCGGAGCAGGCGCTCGCGAGGAGGCACGCGACGAGGGTTGAAAGTATCTTGTATTTCATAATTACTCGTGTTTTGCAGTTAGAATGTCATGTTCACCGAGAGGGAGGTAGTGCGGCGCGCGGGCCATCCCCCGGTCTCGGGGTCGTATCCTTTCCAATCCTTGTCGAAGGCGACGAGGAAGGGGTTGCTCATGCTGGCGGAGAGGGAGAGTCGTTTCATGTAGAGCTTCTTTAGCAGTTCCGTCGGCAGGTTGTAGGAGAGGGAGAGGGTGCGGCAGCGGATGAAGTCGGCGTCGGCTGTCCGGAGGTCGGAGGTGTTGTACATCGCGTACGGGCTGATGTATGCTGCTGTCGAAACGGTCATATCCGGCAGGGTAACATTCAGGCGGTTGATGTTGCCGTAGGGGATGGAGGGGACGTCGGTCCGGGTCTCGTCACCGGGCTGTTTCCAGCGGTCTTTGAGGAGGCGCGGCACGTTTCGTTCCGGCGTGGGCGCGCCCGTCGAGTTGTAGAACGCGGGGAGTCGTCCCCGCGCGCCAAAGGCAAAGGCAAACTGCGCGTGCAGGGTGAGGGCCTTGTAGCGGAGCATGGTGTTGAAGCCGCCCGATATGTCCGGTTCCGTTTTGCCGCTTTCCGCGAGGTAGTCGAGGTAATTTTCCGTCTTTTGCTCGTCTTCGAGGGGGTCGCCGATGTTGACGCCGTCGTACTTGACGTACTTGAACAGCGGGCGGCCGTTGCCCGGGTCCAGGCCGTTGTAGGCATAGGAATAGAAGGTGGAGAAGGGGCGGCCGTTGACGATGGCGCTGCCGTTGATGTACTCTTCCCGGGTGTTGACGCGTTGGTTTTCCTTGATCCTGTTGCGGGCGCGGGCGGTGTTGAAGGAGAGTTGCCACGCGAGGTCTTTTGTCCGGACGGGCGCCACGGTGATCGAGAGGTCGTAGCCCCGGTTGATCATTTTCGACCCGAAGATGGTGGCCGAGTTGATTCCGTTCTCGACGAGCACTTCTCGCGACGAGAGCACGTCGCTTTCCTTCCGGTAGAGGTTGGCGGTGGCGACGACCCGGTTGTTCCACAACCCGACGTCCACGCCGAGGTTCCAGGTGTTGGTTTCTTCCCACCCGAGGTCCGGGTAGGGCAGCGACTTGATGTTAAGGGTATATTGTCTGAACAGCGCGCTGTGTCCGCCGTCCGTGGCAATCAGGTTGGGGGACACCCCGGCGACGGCATTCCCCTGGTAGCCGTAGGAGGCCGACAGGTCGAGGTTGTTCATCCAGTTTGTCATGTCGAAGAGACGCTCGTTGCCCAGGCGCCACTTGCCGCCGATGGACCATGTCGGGTGGAATTTCTTGTTCTCGTCCTGCCCGAAGCGGTTGGAGGCGTCGAGGCGGGCGTTAAAGTTCAGGGTGTAGCGCTCGTTGTAGTTGTAGACGGCCGTGAAGTATTCGCTGAGCGTGTTGCTCGTCCTGTCGATGATCTTCGCGTTGTCGAGCATCTCCTCGTGCAGGTCGGGGGTATTCTGGCCGGTGATCAGGACGGGGGCCTTCGGCACGACGGCGAAGCTCTCGCCGCGATAGCGCAGGTAGCCGTAGCGGGTGTTGTTATTGCCGGTCGCGATGTTCGACTGCAACTCGATGCCCGCCTGGAGGATCAGGCGATGGAGGTCGTCGAACGTCTGGCTATAGACGAGGCTGTTTCTAAACGCGTAGCCCGCGTTCGCGGCATTCTCTATCTGCACGAGCCCGCCAAACGGGAGGCGGCTCGCCAACTCCTCCGGCGAGTTGGGGAGCACTTCCCCGTACTCGTACCCGCGCTTTTGGGTGATGTACCAGGAGAGTTCCGTGGCGTACGATTTCACCTCCGACGAGGAGACGGTGTAGGAGAATAATCCCTGGTACTCCAAGTTTTCCAGCAATCTCCACTTCAGGTCGATCGCGCTGCCGAGGGTCTTGGTCTCGTTACGGTTGCCCGTGTTGTCCAGTTCGTTTTGGATGTTGTAGTAGTAGCCGCTTCTGTTGACCATCGACCTGCTGCTTTCGCCTCGCTTCTCGTGGTAGAAGAACGTCCCGTCGTCGTTATACATCGGGATCGCGCGCGTGGTGTTGTAGGCGTAGTTAAAGGGGTTCGCGCCGTACGCGAAGCCGTTGGTCTCCCGGACGCTCCCGTTCAGGAGCAGGTTCAAGATCACGTTGTCGCCGAAGCGGAACGTGGTGTTGGAATTGGCCGAGAAGGTGAGCATGTCGTTGCCGACGGCCTCCCCTTTCTGCCCCTGTATACTAAAGGAGTTACGCGTCGCGACTTTCTCCGTGCCCCCGGAGATGCTGACGTTGTGGTTATGATTAAAAGAATTGCGGAACAGCAGGGCGAACCAGTCGGTGTTCTGTCGTTCCATCTCGCGGTACTCGGCGACCAGCTGCTCGTAATTGATCTCCTTGTTCTGCAGCCGCAGGATCAGGCCGCCGTAGCCGATCGGCATGACTTCCTGCGAGTAGCTCTCGCGCGCCAGGTACACCTCCTTCGAAAACTGCATCACCTCCTGCGAGTTCATCAAATCATAGAGGCCATACCGGGGGCGCTGACCGATGGAGAAGTTGCCGGAATAGGAGACGGCAATGTCCCCGACGCGCGCCTTCTTCGTCGTGATGACGATCACGCCGTTGGCTGCCTGCGACCCGTAGATAGCCGTGGCCGAGGCGTCCTTGAGGACAGTGATTGTCTCCACGTCCATCGGGTTGAGCCACGCGATCGCGTTAGAGGCGATCTCCCTCATCTCCGCGAGGTCGGCGGACATCGACATGTCCCCGTCCGGCACCGGCAGCGGGTCCCGCTGGATCACCCCGTCGACCACCCACAACGGCTCCTGGTTGCCCAGCAGCGTGGAAGTGCCACGGATGCGGATCTTCGGCGACGCCCCCACCTGCCCCGACCGCGTGATGACCGACATGCCGGGGATCACCCCCTGCAACATCTGGTCGATCGAGGTCTCGCCGGCCACGTAAACGTCCTCCCCGCGCACCACCGTGATGGCCCCCGCGTAGTCGCCCTTGCGGACGGTCGAATAGCCCGTGACGACCACCTCCTCGATCTTCGCCACCTCCTCTTTCATCACCACCTCCAGCGTCCTCTCTCCCTTCCATGCGATTTCCTGCTCGACCATCCCCACGCACCGAAAGACGAGCACGACGTCGTCCCGCCGCGGGATCGAGAGCGCGAACTCCCCGTTGACGTCGGCGGAAGCGCCCACCGTCGCGCCTTTCAGCTGCACCGTGGCCCCCGGCAGCGGCTGCCCTTGCTCGTCCCGCACCTTCCCTTTCACCGCGATCGTCTCCTGTTGCGGCGCTCGCCGGATGATGATCGCCTCCGGGGTCACCTCCGGGGCGAGACCCGTACCCTCGAGGCACAGCGCCAGGATCTCGCGCACGGTCATCTCCCGGGCGTCGATGTTCAGGCCCCGCACGCGCGCGACGTCCCGCGTGCCGTACATGAAGATGAAGCCCGTCTTCTTCTGTAGCTCCCAGATGACTTCCTCAAGGCTCGCGTTCTCCGCGCGTAACGATAACTTGCTGTCCTGAGAATAGACCGCCGCGGAGAGCGGCAGGCAACTCAATAGTACTAACGCGATTTTTAGCTTCATGATTAAAAGGATTTTGTTCCACCTCCCCCGGACGGGGGCGTCGTTACTTCGTTTTTTCTTCATACTTTTGGATCGTTAGAGTGTTAAACTTTAATGTTTGCTTCGCGCGTCGGGTGCTCGTAACGCCCGGCGCGTTTCTTTTATTTATAGGAATAAATATCAAGTTTGTTGCCGGAACGCGCCACGCGCGCCAGCCGGGAATCCTCCAACATGCGGATGATCGGCTCCATGTCGCGATAGCGGTCGAGGTTAGCGCCAAGCTCGATCCCGCGCGCCTCCTCGTCGTGAAACTCGTACGCGAAGCCATACCACCGCGAGAGGTAGGAGAGAATGTCCTCCAGGCGCTCGTTCCTGAAAATAAACTTGCCGGAACGCCATGCCGCGTAGAGATTCGCGTCCACGGGACGCACCGCGCACTCGCCCGTCGCCCGCGCGTAACTCCCCTGCTCGCCGGGAGCAAGCAACCACTCCCCCACCCCGTCGCGCAACGCCACCCGACCCTCCAGGAGAGTCGCGACCACCGACCGCTCGTCGCCGTACGCCCGGATGTTGAAGGACGTGCCCAACACCACCGTCTCGACGCCGCCGGCGCGCGCGACAAAGGGACGCGCCTCCCCCCGCACCTCGAAGAATGCCTCCCCCTCCAACTCCACCTCGCGACGCTCGCCGGAGAAACTCACCGGAAAACGCAACCGCGACTCGGCGTTCAGGTAGACCCGCGTCCCGTCGGAAAGCGTCAGCGGGAATTCCATCCCGGTCGGGGTGCGCACCTCGTTGTAGGCAACGGCGACGGGCGGCTCCCCGGCAACGCGATAGCCCATCGCCCCGGAGTCGACGACGATCGTCGTGCCGTCGCGCTCTGTCACTTGCAGCGAGGTCTCCTTGTCGATGTTCACCACCCGCCCGTCGTCGAGCGTGAGCAACGCGCCCGTCGTGCCGGAGGGGAAAACCACCGCCTCCTCCGCCAACGGGCGCGCCGTCTCTCGCGAAAGGAACACCGCCGCCGCGACCGCCAGCAACACCACCGCCGCCGCGGAATACCACGCGCCCCGCCACCGCCGCCGCGCCTCCAGCCGACCCCGCGCTCGCCGCCATGCCGCCCCGGAGGAATAGCGGCGCGACTCCTCGAGGTTGGCCTCGAAACGCTCCCTGTTCATGATGCCGCGGACAAGGTCGGCGCGGCGTTCGTCCCCGTCGACCCACCTCTCGACGACCTGCCTGTCTTCCTCGTTCCCGCGTCCGACGAAGAGGGCGGCCAGCGCCCCGGCCAGCCGGAATAGATGCTTATCCTTGTTTTCCATGACTATTTTCGCGGTATAACACGCTCAGCCCCGAACCGGGGTAGTCGAGAGAAGAAAAAAACGAAAAAAAACGCGCCGACCCAAGAAATCAGTACCGTCGACCGACAAACTCGCGGCGGGAGGCTTGTCGTCGCGCGACGACAAGCCTCCGTAGCCCTACGGAGGTATATTTCCGCACGACGACAAGCCTCCCGGTTCGTCCGGAATTACTCTTGCCAAGACGGGGCTGCGTGGCAGCCCAATCTTTGTAGGCAGTAGCCTAAGGCTACTGTATTAACGGATAAACGTAGTGGGATTGGCTGCGTAGCTGCCTCACCTT
>JAIROI010000012.1 GCA_031257615.1 Odoribacteraceae bacterium | reverse complement strand
ATGCGCGACGCGCGCACCCCCGTGGACAAGGCCTACCACGACATCCTGAAGCGCCTCGAGGCGATCGTCCTCCTCGGCGTGATCGACGTCGCGCCGATCCTCGCCTTCGCCGAGGAACTAAATGCGACCACCGCGCGCTACAAGCACATCCTCGCCCAGGAACAGGGCCGCCGCAAGGCCCACCACGACGCCCCCGACGCCGGGGACGACGAGAATCCGGTAGAGGAACAGTAACAGTAGATAGATGGCGGATAACAGGTAGAAAGACGGCACTGCTCCTGCCGTCCTACCCAAATGAAGAATATTCGTGTTGCGCACATCAAGTGCCAAGTGTTTTCTGTGAGGGGCCGCCGCGAGGCGGCCCCCTCTTCTTTTTATATGTACCGGGACGGTGCGACGCCTTGATCATATATAATAAGGAGTGGGCGCGTCGCCGCGGCGTACGTGTTCCAGGATTCTTTCAGATTCGGGGGGTACTATCGCGCTGTAATCCGAAAACACCTGAATGATGAAAACGATGAACGAAATGATCGCGCCGGGCAAGTTGCCGGGGCATTCGCGAAAAACTAACTGACGGGATATGGCTCTACTGGAAACCTTCGAACGGCAAGGAAACTGGCTGTTCAAACATCGCGGGGGATTGCCCCTCGCGATCCTTGTCGCGGGCCTGGCGGTGCACGTCCACGACCGCCTGCGCGGCCTCCCGACGATCAACACTCTCGAGTGGGTGGCCCTCGCGATCAGCCTGTCGGGGCTATGCTTGCGGGCGTACGCGGTGGGGCACGCGCCGCCGAACACCTCCGGGCGAAACACGCGCCGGGGGCAGGTTGCCGACTCGCTCAACACCACCGGCGTCTACTCCGTGGTGCGGCACCCCCTTTACCTGGGGAACTTCCTGGCGTGGCTGGGGGTGGCGCTGCTGCCGTGCAACCCCTGGTTCGCGGCGCTCGCGTGCCTCGTTTTCTGGCTCTACTACGAGCGCGTCATGTTTGCCGAGGAACAATTCCTGCGCGGGAAGTTCGGGGAGAGCTACGCGTCGTGGGCCGTTCGCACGCCTGCCTTCGTCCCCTCTCCTCGCCTGTTCGTCAGGCCCGCGAGGAAGTTCTCCTGGCGGAAAGTGCTGCGCGACGAGAAGAACGGACTCCTGGCCCTCTTCCTCGCCTTCTCGGCCTTCGACCTTGCCGGCTGGTGCGCCGGGGGTGGCGCTTACAGTCTTTTCCTTGCCGCGGCCACGGCAGCCAGCCTGCTTCTCTACCTCGTCGCGCGCCACCTCAAGCGGAAGACGCGGGCGCTGGAGGAGCGGCAATAAAAATTATCGCGGGGGTGTTGGCGCGCACGCGTACTTTTTCTACCTTTGTCGCGCTGCAATCAACACGGTGGACGTAGCTCAGTCGGTTAGAGCGTCGGATTGTGGTTCCGAAGGTCGTCGGTTCGAGCCCGATCTTCCACCCGGGGCAACGGCAGGGGACGCGCGCGCGTCCCCGCTTCGATAGAGGGCGCGAAAGCGTCCTCTATTTTTTTGCTTGCAACAAACGGGAAATCTCCTTACATTCGTGCCGCTATTCAAGGCAATAACAAACAATCTTAAACTCACATAATGGCAACTGATACATTCTCGAGCAGACACATCGGCCCCAGGCCCGAAGATATCGAAGAAATGCTGAAAGTCATCGGCGTCGCGTCCGTCGACGAACTCATCGAGCAGACCGTCCCGCGTTCCATCCGCCTGGAAAAACCCCTGAACCTGCCCGCGCCCGTCACCGAGCAGGCATTCCTGGAACACGCGAAACGGGTGGCGGCTAAAAACAAAACCTACCGCACCTTCATCGGGCAGGGTTACTACGACGCGATCACCCCCGCCGTCATCACCCGCAACATCCTCGAAAACCCGGCCTGGTACACATCGTATACCCCCTACCAGGCAGAAGTCTCGCAGGGACGACTCGAGGCGCTGCTTAACTTCCAAACCGTCATCGTCGAACTCACCGGCATGGCGCTCTCCAATTGCTCCCTCCTCGACGAGGGAACCGCCGCCGCCGAGGCCATGACCATGATGCACGCGCTGCGAGGAAAAGAAAAAAAGAAAAACAACGCCAACACCTTCCTCGTCGATAACGACCTCTTCCCGCAAACCAAAGACGTGCTCATCACGCGGGCCGCACCCAGGGGTATCAACCTCGTCTTCGGCGACCACCGGCACTTCAACTTCACCCCCGACGTCTTCGGCGCCATCGTCCAGTACCCCGCCGCCAACGGGGAAATAAGAGACTACCGGCCCCTCGCCGATCGCGCCCACCAGAACGACGCCCTGCTCGCCGTCGCGGCAGACCTCCTCGCCCTCACCATCCTCGCACCCCCGGGAACATGGGGCGCGGACGTCGTCGTCGGAACCGCCCAACGCTTCGGGTTGCCCATGAATTACGGCGGACCACACGCCGCGTACATCGCCACCAGGGAAGAATACAAGAGAAATATCCCCGGAAGGATCATCGGCGTCACCGTCGACGCCAGGGGTAAACAAGCCCTCCGCCTCGCCCTGCAAAGCCGCGAGCAGCACATCAAACGCGAAAAAGCATCCTCCAATATCTGCACCGCGAAAGCCCTCAACGCCACCATGGCCGGGTTCTACGCCGCCTACCACGGCATGGAAGGACTGCAACGCGTCGCGCGCCACGCGCACGCCGCCGCCGCCACCCTGCACCACCACATCTCCCAACTCGGCTACACCCCGCTGCACCACCACTTCTTCGACACCCTCCGCTTCGCGCTACCCACCGGAGTCGCCGCCGACGCCGTCCGCGCCGCCGCCATCGACCGGCAAATCAACCTCTATACCGCCACCAGCGAAGTAGGTCTGTCCACCGACGAGAAAATCACTCTCGAGGAAGTCAACACCATTATCGAGATCTTCGCCACCGCCGCCGGGAAAAAATACCAACCCGTCACCGCCCTCCACGAGCGCGTCGCCATCCCCGCCGCCGCCCTCCGCCGCGACCAGTACCTCCAGCAACCCACCTTCCGGCTCTACCACTCGGAGGCGGCCATGACCCGCTACATGAAGAACCTCGAACGACGGGACGTCTCCCTCGCCACCTCCATGATCTCCCTCGGCTCGTGCACCATGAAACTCAACGCCGCCGCCGAAATGCTGCCCCTCTCCTGGCCCGAACTCGGAAACATTCACCCCTTCGTCCCCGAAGACCAGGCGCGGGGGTACGCGCAGATGATCCGCGAAACGGCAAACATGCTGCAAGAAATCACCGGCATGGCCGCAACCAGTTTCATGCCCAACTCCGGGGCCGCCGGGGAGTACGCCGCCCTCATGGTCATCCGACAGTACCACATCGCCAACGGACAAGCACACCGCGACCTCATCCTCATCCCCGCCTCCGCCCACGGCACTAACCCCGCCACCAGCACCATGGCAGGATTCGACATCCGCGTCATCGCCAGCGATAACAACGGGAATATCGACGTCGAAGACTTCCGGGAAAAGGCTACCCAACACCGCGACAGGCTCGCCGGGGCCATGATCACCTACCCCTCCACCCACGGCATCTTCGAGGAATCCATCCGGGAACTCTGCGACATCATCCACCAAAACGGAGGACAGGTGTTCATGGACGGCGCCAACATGAACGGACAATGCGGACTCACCAGCCCCGGACGCATCGGCGCCGACGCGTGCCACCTCAACCTCCACAAGACATTCGCCATGCCACACGGCGGCGGAGGCCCCGGAGTCGGCCCCATCTGCGTCGCCTCACACCTCGCGCCGTTCCTCCCGTCTCACCCCGCCACCGGACGAAGCAACGAGCAGGCCGTGCACGCCGTCGCCTCCGCCCCGCACGGCTCCATCGGCATGATTCCCGTCACCTACGGCTACCTCCTCATGCTCGGCGGCGAAGGCCTCAAACGCGCCACCGAGATCGCCATCCTCAACGCCAACTACCTCGCATCCGCCTTCAAAAAACTCGGCTTCACCATCCTCTATACCGGACAACAAGGACGCGTCGGACACGAGATGATCTGGGACTGCCACCACTTCAACAAGGAACACGGGATCACCGAACTCGACATCGCCAAACGATTAATGGATTTCGGATTCCACGCCCCCACCCTCTCCTTCCCCGTCCACGGGACCCTCATGGTCGAACCCACCGAAAGCGAACCCAAGGAGGAACTCGACCGCTTCATCCAGGCCCTCGCCACCATACGCCAGGAGATCATCGAGGTCGGGAACGGCGCCGCCGATAAACAGGACAACGTCCTCAAGAACGCGCCGCACACCCACGACATGCTTACCGCCGACAACTGGACGCATCCCTACCCCCGCTCCAAGGCCGCCTACCCCCTCCCCTGGGTAGCCGAGAACAAGTTCTGGCCACACGTCGCCCGCGTCGACGACGGCCACGGCGACCGAAATCTCCTCTGCACCTGCACCCCGCTGCACGACCAAGAATAACCCCTACCACCGTCACGCGACAAACAATAAACTCTCTCATCTCCCGTCGCGCGACGGCAGGGGCTTCCCCCCTCCCCCACCACATCCCCCCACGCGCCAAGCAAAGCCCCCCCTCTCTTTCTTATCTCCCATCATGCCACGAGCAAAGAGAACCCTCTCTTTCTTAGCTCCCGTCGCACCACAAGCAAATAGAATCCCGCCTCCGTTACCACCCGCCACACCGAACTCCCTCTTGCCAAGACGGGGCTGCGTAGCAGCCCAATCTTTGTAGGCAGTAGCCTAAGGCTACTGTATAGAACGAAGTCCATGTATTCTCGGAAATCTCCTCTGCCGCAAGGCAGGGATACCAGACACGCCGGAATCTTTCGAAAGAAGGATCCCGGTTATTTTTTGCCCTTGCCGCGATGGCGCTCCTGTTTGGGGCTTGCGTGCAAGACCTCGACGACAAGAAAGAGGGGAAGCTCGTTGACGGGGACGACATGGCGCTCGTCACGCTCTCTCTCGCGACTCCGGCCACTCGCGCGGCGGCGACGGCGGCAGAGAACGCGATCGCCGAGATCGACGTGATGCTGTTCGACGCGAGCGATAAGTTTTGTTATCGCGCACGCGGGACCAACATCACCAATGAAAACGGCGATCCCTACGACACGAAAAAGTTCGAGGTAAGGTTGCCTATCGGGGGGCCGTACAAGGTGGTCGTGTTTGCTAATGCCAGGAGTGCCATCGCGACACTGGCTAACTCCATCACTCTGCCTATTGCAACAGTTGTCTCCACGGGTGGCGCGTCCCGCGAGACGGTCATTGACGGGATCGTGCTTAGCCTGTCGTCCGGCGCGAAGATGGGCGCGACGAACTTCCCGATGTGGGGATACCGCGTCGCCGGTCTCACGATCACGGAATCCAGCAACAGCGACATCTCGCCGGAGATCAAGCTTACTCGCGCTGTCGCCCGCGTCGACGTGTCGGTGGCGAGTACCGTCTCCAACTTCGCGCTGCAGAGCGCGTACCTTTATAATTACAACGAAAAGGGATGCATCGCCCCGGCAGTCAGCACCACCGGCGGGAACCTCGACGGGTACGACGGCGACCAGTGGAAGGAAGACCACTCCGACAATAACGAGAAGAAGGCCTTCGCGCCGCATGTTCCCTCCTCCGCCAAGGTCGAGGGGCCGCTGGACTACGCGGGCGCTTTCACGAAGGCCATCTATACCTTCGAGGCAGAGGCCGGGGAACCCGTCAGCGCGATCGACGACGACTGGAAAGAAAATACCTGCCTCGTGGTCGGCGGGCTGTACGACGACGGGGTACATGCACCCTATTCTACTTACTATCGCGTCGAGTTCTATAATACCACAGATGGCAACCTCGCCCTCCTGCGCAATCACCTTTACAACGTCGTCATCACGGAGGTGAAGGGGCACGGGTGGCCCGACAAGGAGACGGCCTACGACAACCTCCCCTCGAACATCGTCGTCACCATCACCCCGTGGAACGACGGCGGGCTAAACGACGTTGTCTTTAACGACCAGCACTACCTCGCCGTTGATAAGAATCACGTCACCCTCTACCGGGACGGATCGGCAAAGAGCTTCGAGGCCATCACCGACTACGGCGGCTGGACCATCGAGATTCCCGCGGGCAGCGAGTGGATCGAGGTCGCCGATATGAGTTATACCGGTGGCGAGACCAAGCAGACCGTCTCCGTCAGCATGAAGGCCGGCCACGCTCTTTCCGCGGGTGACCCCGATCGCTCCGGACATTTCTATATTGTCGCCGGCAATCTTAAGAAGGAGATCACCGTCACCCAGCTTAACGAACCCGAGTTCTGGATCGCCATCACTGACCCCACCTCCGGCGCGCCGCTCTACAACCTTTTCTTCGAGGCCGGCACCTCGACCGTCGCACCCCTCCCACAATCCTTCCGCGTGACCTGGTTGCCGACGTCGATCACCAACCTTCACGTCACCTCCTCTACGCCCTCCGGCTCGCCTTTCTTGTACGCCACCAGCACGGACTTCTCTACTTCCCCGATCACGGACCCAGACGGTTCCATCGACTTCACCGTACAACCGCCGCGCAACATCGTCGCGAACGAGCGCGCGGCACGCCTTGATTTCTCCGTGACGCTTGACGGACAAAGCCGAACACTCCCGATCTTCCTGCATCAGGCCCCCCAGCCTCCTACCTACGAGTTTTCCCCGGATGGTGCGATTCTCACACTCTTTTCCAACTTCCCCCATGGCACGACCCTCGACGGCATGAATACCGACAACATCCCGGAACTTGCAGAGCAGAGCAACAGGGATAAAGTGACCAAACTCGTGATCGAGGGGGACATCAACGACGCGCATATCCTCGGGATAAAAGAGAGGCAATCCACCCTCGCACTCTCGAAGTTGGAGAGTATCTCGTTGCCGGACTTCACGGGGACAATCCCCAATTCAACGGTCTGGGAAGGCGATGGCGCCTTCTATCAGGCCACGTGGTTAAAGAAATTCGAGGCTCCTTTGGCGGTCGGTGTCGCCGTGGGCGCGTTCGGACGCACGGCTCTGAACTATGTTTATCTTCCGGCGGCACAAACTATAGGTGTTCTCGCGTTCGGTTATTCGAATTTGACCAGCATTGATCTCCCGGCAGCGCAAACTATCGGCACGGTCGCGTTCTTCCACTGCGAAGAATTGATCTCTGTTAGTGCACCGAACGTGACGGTTGTCGAGTTAAGTACGTTCTCTCAATGTTCGAAATTAACTTCTATTGATTTTTTGCCGTACGCGACAGAAGTCGGTGCCTCTTCATTTGCCTGGTGCAGTTCATTGACCACCCTTAATTTGTTGTCAGCGCGAAGTATCGGAGACCGTGCGTTCCAGGAGTGTACGAAATTGAAGACCTTGAAACTCGGTTATGCGGGTGCAATTTCCTTAGAAACTTACACAGGTACTAATAATACCTTTGGACTTTTTGGAGTCAAAGGATCCTCTGACAGCAGATCACAAACTATCGATCTCTACCTCCACCCCAGCGTGTCACCGCAGCCCAGCGGCAAAGTATGGAATGGCTACACCTGGAAATCCATCACTTCTTTATGAGACAAGAATACACATATCACGAAGCACGCGCCACCGGGAAAAAATTTCAGGGGACGGTTACGCGCGTCGCAGATGGACAGAATCAAAATAGATTCGGGCCGTCAAGAGGTTCTTGGTGGAAGGAATCAATGTCGATTCGACCCGTCAAGAACCACTTGACGCGCGGAAATGATTCTTACGCGGCCCATCAAGTGTCACTTGATAGCCTGAAAAAAATCTACACGGCCCATCAAGTGACCC
>JAIROI010000036.1 GCA_031257615.1 Odoribacteraceae bacterium | reverse complement strand
GAACGGTTGCCGCGAAACCGCGGCACTTTGTCGAGGGGGTCGGGCGGGGGGTGCGCGGCGTCGCGACGAGCCGCTGCGGGGGGTCGGGAGGGGGGGTACGCGGGGTAGCGGCAAGCGAGGGACTTGGACGGCGATCGCTTACCTGGTGATCCCGTAGAGCTTGTTCTTGTAGAGGAGTTCGGGGGCGAGGGCGTGGGCGAGGGCGTCGCGGACAAGAGAAGGATCGAGGGGCGCGGGTATAAAAGTGGTGTCGTTGGCGACGCGGAACTGCAAGGGGGGCATGTCGGGCTGGAGGATCACCAGGCGATCCTCCACGCGAAAGGCGTGAGTCTCCATGAACTGCATGATCGCCCGGCCGGGGACGCTGTCGGGGAGGTGGAGCAGGTCGCGGCCGGGCATGGGATGCTCCGTGTCTACCCCGGAAAGAGCGAGGAGCGTCACCGGGAGGTCGATCTGGCTCGCCAACTTCTCGCGGCGTTCGCCCGCCGGCACGCCGGGGCCAAGGAGCAGGGCGGGCACGCGGAACTTGTCCAGGGGGATCAGGTTGCGGCCGTAGACGCGGGTGTCGTGATCGGCTGCGACGAGGAAGATCGTGTCGTGGAAATAGTCCTCGCGGCGAGCAAGATCGAAGAACCGGCCGAGGCTGTAGTCGGCGTACTTGATGGCGTTGTAGACCGTGTTGGCCGGCGGGCGGAAAAGCGCGACGCGGCCGGCGGGGAACTCGAAGGGGTCGTGGTTGGAGGTGGAAAAGAGGAGCGAGAAGAAGGGCGCGTCGCCGAGGCTCTTGAAATAGTCGTTGGCCTCGCGGGCGAGGTCCTCGTCGGAGTATCCCCAGACGCCCTTGAAGGCGGCGGCGGCGGGGTCGAAATCCTGCTCGTCGATGATGACGTCGAAGCCGTTACCGGCGAAGAAGGCGCCCATGTTGTCGAAGTTAGACATGCCGCCGTAGATGAAGCTGGTGCGGTAGCCGCGGCGTTGCAGCAGCCCGGCGATGGTCGCGAATCCCGACCGCGCGCCCTCGAGTTTGACGACGCTCTCGGAGGGCGAGGGGAGGAAGCCCGCGACGACGGCCTCGATGCCGCGGACGCTGCGCGTGCCGGTGCAATAGAGGTTGGTAAAGAGGCATCCCTCGCGGCTCAGGTCGTCGAGGCGGGGGGTGAGCGGCAGTCCGCCGAGGCAACCGACAAAGCCGGCGCCGAGGCTTTCCTGGAGGAAGATGACGATGTTGCGGGGGCGCGGGGCGGTGGAGAGTTGCCGGCGGTGGAGGGGAAGGGCGGGGTCGACGAAATCGTCGGGCGGCGCGCTCGCGTAGTTCCTGACGCGGCGGTAGACCTCCTCGTCTTCCATCCGGCCGTAAAGCCGGGCGGGGCTGACCTCGTACTTGAGCGCGTAGGCGGCGCGGGCGACCGCGTAGGCGGAGTTCAGGGCGAGGGAATTGACCATCTGGTCGCTGGAGAAGATGGCATTGCTCGCGTTGACCGGTCGCTTGGAAGTGAGGCTGCCGCGCGCGCCGGCAACGAGGGCAAGGGCAAGGAAGGGGAAGAGCGCGAGTCGCGCGAGGGGACGCGAGGGAGGGGCGCGGAAGTATTTCCCGAGTCGCCCGGAGACCAGGAGGTAAAGGGCGACAAGCATCACCGAGCCAACAAGGACGAGGCTCAGCGCGTGCCCCGCGACGAGCATGGAGAAGATTTCCCGCGGGTAGATCAAGTATTCGAGAAAGAGGCGGTTGGGACGCGTGTCGTACTCCAGGATGAATGGCGGGGTGGCCAGTTCGAGGAATAATACAAGGAGCAGGCAGGCGGGGTAGTACGCCCGGAGGAAGCGCTCGCCGATGGCGGGAAGCAGGCAGGAGAGGGCCAGGGGAAGCGCCGAGAGGTAGCTCATCACGATCGCGTCAAAGCGCAGGCCAACAAGAAAGAGCAACCCTCGGTCGGGCGTCTGCGCGACCCGCTCGCTTAACAGGAGCGCGAGGGCCAGTCGGCTCGCGCTCGCGATCAACAGGCCGGCGCCAAAGAAACGCGCCAGCGGCGTCAAGAATGTCAAATCCTTCATCATGTCTTTAGAGTCTATCGCGAATGTACGCGAAAATCCAGTCGGGGCGGGTGCGCGAGGGGCTCGAGATTATTTTTCTCCGGCTTTTGTCATTCTTTCGGAGGTGATGATCGTTTATTCGTCAAGAAAAAAAATCACACGCATGGATGAACTGAGAGACGTAACGATTGCCTCGCGGATCGCGGCCCGCGCGCGGGGCGACGCCTCCCCGGAAGAGGAGGCGCTGCTGGAGGAGTGGCTGGCGGAGAGCGAGGGGAACAGGCAGCTGTACGAGCGGTTGATGGACGGGGAACGACGGGAGCGACGGCTGGCGGAGTACGACGAGCGCTCGCTGGAGGGAGTGAAGGGACGGGTGCGGAGGCGGGTTGCCCGGAGGATGATCGTTCGTCGCGCGGCCCGGGTGGCCTCGGTGGTTTTCTTGCCGTTGCTGCTCGCGGTGGGGTGGTACCTGACGCGGGAGTCTCCCGTCGAGGTATCGTTGCTCGACAAGGTGCCGGGCGGCGGGCAGGTGGTGCTGGAGCTGGCGGACGGCCGGCGGCTGGATCTGGTCGCGCCGGGCGAGCTGGAGGGGACGACGGCGAGGAAGGATTCCTGTCGCCTCACCTACCCGTCGTCGTCGTCGGTGGACGAGGGCTATAACGTGCTGCTGACGGCGAGGGGGGGAGAGTACGGGCTGGCGCTGTCGGACGGCACGCGGGTGTGGATGAACGCCGAGAGCCGGCTGCGCTACCCGGTGGTCTTCAGCGGTGAGACGCGGGAGGTGGAGCTGGAGGGGGAGGCCTATTTCGACGTTGCCAAGGGCGCGGCTCCTTTCCGGGTGCACGCGCGCGGGGCGACCGTGGAGGCGCTGGGGACGTCGTTCAACGTGATGGGTTACGCGAACGAGGAGGCGGTGGAAGCCACGCTGGTAAGCGGCAAGGCGCGAGTGAGTCGCGGGGAAGAGGCCGTGATCCTGTCTCCCGGCGAGCAGGCCCGCGTGGAGGCGGGAGGGATCGCGACGCGGACGGTGAACGCGGCGGTGTACGCGAGTTGGAAGGAGAACCTCTTCACGTTCGACGACGAGTCGCTGGAGGTGATCGCCAGGAAGTTGTCCCGCTGGTACGACGTGGAGATCGAGATCGCCTCTCCGTCGGTCCGGTCGGCGACATTCTACGGCGTGTTGCCAAAATATGCCACGATCTCGGTGTTCCTCGAGCGGATGAAGCAGGTGTATGACATGGAATACGCGATTGACGGGAAACGAATTGTATTGAAATGAAAAACCGGAAGATGCTGCAACATCTCCCGGGAGTCCGAGTACAACCCCCCGAAAGGGGTTCAACACGTAAACAGAACAAAGATATGAAAAAAGGAAACGAAGCGGCCCTTTATAAAGGAAAGGGAAAGTTTTTGCTGGTCGCGCGTCTGCTTGTCTGCATGACGCTGCTGCCGGTGGTCGTGATGGCGACGCCGGTGTTCTCCCAACAACGAGTGAGCATGAAGATGAAAGACGCCTCGCTGGAACAGGTGTTAAAAGAGATCCAGCGCGCGTCGGGTTACTACATCCTGTATAACACGCGAGACGTGAAGCCGGTGAAGGGGGTGAGCGTGGAGATGACGGACGCGGCGGTGGAGGAGGCGCTCGACGCGGCCCTGCGCGGCACCTCGTTGCGCTACGTGATCGAGGAACGGACGATCCTGATCGCGAGACGCGGGGCGCGGGAGCAGGAGCAGGTCAAGAGGGTGATCCAGGGGACGATCCTGGACGAGGGGAAGCAGCCGGTGCCCGGCGCGACGATCCGGGTGAAGGGCCTGTTGATCGGCGCGTCGTCGGGAATCGACGGGACGTTCCGGCTGGAGGTCGCGGGGGAAGAGCCGGTGACGCTGTTGATCTCGTGCGTGGGCATGGAGTCGGTGGAGGTGGTCCCGGAAGAGGGTAAGTCGCTGACCGTGGTGCTGAAGGAACGCGTGGAGGAGATGGGAGAGGTAGTGGTGACGGGGATCTTCGCCCGGAGGCGGGAGAGCTACACGGGGGCGGTGACCACGGTCGCGGCGGAGGAACTGCGGCGGGCAAGTAACGCGAACCTGCTGACGCAGATCGCTAACATCGACCCGTCGTTCCACATGCTGGAGAACAACGCGTACGGGTCGGACCCGAACCGCCTGCCGGATATCCAGATGCGCGGCAGCACGAGCCTCTCCGTGGGCATGAGGGAACTGCAGGACGAGAGCCAGAGCGCGTCGCAGGCCAACATGCCGCTGTTTATCGTGGACGGTTTCGAGGTGGAACAGTGGCAGGTGCAGGACATGGACCCGTCGCTGGCGGAGTCGATCACCCTGCTGAAAGACGCCAGCTCGACGGCGCTCTACGGCTCGCGCGGGGCTAACGGCGTGATGGTGATCACGACGCGCAAACCGCCGAAGGGCCAGCTGCGCCTGACGTACAAGGGCGACCTCAACGTGGAAGCGCCGGACCTGACCTCCTATAACCTGATGAACGCGACGGAGAAGCTGGAGTTCGAGCGCCTCTCCGGCATCTACGACCAGGGGGGTAACCCGGCCAAGAATCAAGAATACAAGGAGGCCTACCTCGACCGCCTGCAGGAGGTGAAACGGGGCGTCGACACTTACTGGCTGAAATACCCGGTGCGCGTGGGCGTCGGCCAGCGGCACAGCCTCCGCCTGGAGGGCGGGAGCGAGGAGTTCCGCTACGCCGTCCACGCGAGCTACCAGAACGTCGCGGGGGCGATGAAGGACTCGCGGCGCTCGACCCTCTCCGGCGGGATGCTCCTGCGGTACGACCGGAAGGCGTTCACGTTCCAGAACGAACTGATCGCGACCTTCAACCGCTCGGAGAACTCGCCCTACGGCAGCTTCTCGCTCTACGCGCAGTTGAACCCCTACTACGTCCCGCGCGACGAGGAGGGTAAGCTGAAGAAGATGCTCGAGGAACGCTACTCGCCCTTCAAACAGGTCGTGGGCAACCCGCTGTACGACGCCTCCCTTCCCTCGCGGAACGACGCCGGCTACGATCAGGTGAGAGACAACCTGGCCGTGGACTGGCGCTTGTCGCCGGAGCTGAAGGCGCGCCTGCGGGCGTCGTTCACGCGGCAGTCGGGGCGCTCGGACGTCTACGTCCCGGCGAAGAACAGCCGCTTTGAAACGACAGAATACGAGGGAGAGAACTTCTCCCGGCGAGGCACTTACGATTACGGCACCAACTACATGTTCCGCTACGAGGCGGACGCCACCGTCGATTATAGCACCCTGCTCGGCGACAAGCACGCGATCTACGCGGGCCTCAACTACCGCGTCTCCGAGAACCGCTCGGAGAGCCACGCCGTGCGCGCCGAGGGATATGCCGCTGCCAACATGCACCTTTTCGGGGTGGCCAACGGCTACGAGAAGGATAAGAAACCCACCAGCAGCGAGGCCGTCGCGAGGGCCTTGGGAGGCGTGCTGAACGCGGGCTACACCTACGACAACCGCTACTTCGCGGACGCTTCCGTGAAGGTGGACGCCTCCTCGCAGTTCGGCGCGCGGAGGCGATACGCCCCCTTCTGGTCGATCGGCGCGGGATGGAACGTCCACCGCGAGCGCTTTATCGCGGCCGAGTGGATCAGTAACTTGCGGGCGCGCGTCTCCTACGGGGTGAGCGGCGCGCAGAAGTTCAAGCCCTACCAGGCCATGACCACCTTCTACTACCACGAGAGAAATTACCGCTACTGGAACGGCTACTACATGATGGCCCTCGGGAACGAAAACCTGAAGTGGGAGACCACCGGGCAGTTTAACGCCGGCATCGACGCGGAGCTGTTCGACAGGAGGGTGCGCCTGTACGCCGACTTCTATAATAAGGAGACCTACGACCTGCTGGCGGACGTGAACACCGCGCCGTCGAGCGGCTTCCTGAACTACAAGGACAACATCGGGAAGGTGCGCAACCGGGGCGTGGAGCTGACGTTCACCGTCTACCCGGTGATGGACAAGCGCGGGAGAACCTTCTGGTCGATCAGCGGCTCGCTGGTCCACAACAAGAACACCGTGCTGAAGATCTCCGACGCGCTGGAGGAACTGAACAAGGCGATGAGCAGCCAGGATCGATACGCCCCGAGCTACCTCGTGAGGGAAGGCCAATCGCTGAACACGATCTACGCCGTGCGCTCGCTGGGCATCGACCCGAGCAACGGACAGGAGGTGCTCGTCAAGAGCGACGGCGCGAAGGTCTTCGGGGACGAGTGGAGTTCGGCCGACAAAGTGCCGTGCGGCGTCGCCGACCCGAAGGCGTGGGGCCTGCTCAACACGATGTTCCGCCGCGGCAACTTCTCCTGCACCATGATCTTCGGCTATCGCCTTGGCGCTGACGTCTACAACCAAACGCTGGTGGAGAAGGTCGAGAACGTCGACCCGCTCTACAACGCCGACCGGCGCGCCTTCTACGACCGCTGGAAAACACCCGGCGACCGCGTGAAGTTCAAGGGCATGGAATATTACCAGGTGCTTACCGGCGCGTCGTCCCGCTTCGTCATGAAGGAGTACATGCTGGACTGCCGCTCCATCAACGTCTCCTGGGACTGGGACAGCGACCGGCTGCGACGGGCCGCTGGCGTGGAACGCCTGACCGTGAGCGCCCACACCGAGGACGTCTTCCGCTTCTCCACCATCCGGCGCGAACGCGGCACGG
The DNA here is from genome assembly GCA_031257615.1 of Odoribacteraceae bacterium. Lineage (GTDB taxonomy): Bacteria > Bacteroidota > Bacteroidia > Bacteroidales > Marinifilaceae > JAIRKS01. Next base: position 3,884 of record JAIROI010000036.1, on the reverse strand, counting down.
CCTATCCCTTCGCCCGCAGCTTCTCCCTCACCCTGTCGGCTCTCTTTTGATGTTACACGATTAAACTTACACACATGAAAAAGATATTAATATTCCTCTGCATCGCACTGACAACAAGCGCTTGCAACGAATGGTTGGACGTATCCCCCCTCGGGGAAGTCAAGGAGGAGGACATGTACCAGAACGAGGAAGGTTTCCAGGGCGTGCTCACCGGCGCCTACATCGCGATGGCCTCCGCCGACCTCTACGGGAGGACGATGACCATCCAGGTGCCCGAACTGCTGGCACAGAACTGGGACGTGTACAGCTCCACCGGCCTCGAGGCCAACATCCGCGACTACAACTTCGAGACCACCGCCGCCCGCAACCAAATAGCCGCGACCTGGCGAGCATACTATAACGCCATCGTCGGACTGAACAGCCTCCTCGCCGCCATCGACGGGAAACAAGACCTCTTCACCCACGGCAACTACGCTCTGATCAAGGGAGAAGCCCTCGGACTCCGCGCCTTCCTCCACTTCGACGTCCTGCGCCTCTGGGGACCGGCCCCACTGGAGGCCAACGCCGCCGCACCCGCCATCCCATACGTCGAGGAGGTCACGCGGGAGTGGGAAAGCCTCGTCTCCCTCCCCTACCAGGTGGTGTTGCAGAAGATCCTCGCCGATCTTAACCAGGCCGAGGAACTGCTGCAGAACGACCCCATCACCCTCTACGCGCGAAGCGTCCTCAACAACGGCTCCGGCGGGCCAGCGGACGAATTCCACTACTACCGCCAGAACCGCTTCAACCTCCTCGCCGCGAAGGCCGCGAAGGCCAGGTACTACCAGTGGATCGGCCAGCCGGCCCTCGCGGCAAGCTGCGCGCGGGAGGTCGTCCAGGCCGTCGTCGCCTCCACCGGCAAACCCGTTTTCGAGCTGGCCACCGAGGGTACCATCGCCGGGGGAATCTCCTCCGACGGCTCGCCATCAACCGCTGCCGACCTCGTCATGTCGATGGAGCATATCTTTGCCCTCCACAACCCACACTTCAGCGAGATCATGGAGCCGTTCTTCAACATCGGCAACTGCATGCAGGAACTCTCCTGGATCGACGCCGCCTACGAGAAATCGTACCACTCGGACGACATCCGCTGCAAAACCAATCGCTACTGGGAGGAACTGCAGTACCCGCGCCGCCAGGCCGTCTTCAAGAAGTTCTACGACCCCGAGACCAGGGTCTCCGCCACCGTCATGCCGCTGATCCGCCTCGCCGAGATGTACTTCATCATCATGGAGTGCGGCTCCATTCAGGAGGCCAACGAACGGCTGATCGACTTCCGCGTCGCCCGCGTCATGGACGGCAGCATCGACAACAGCCTCGCCGACGAGAACGACGTCCGCTCGCGACTCGAGAAAGAATACCGCAAGGAATTCTACGGCGAGGGACAGATGTTCTACTACTACAAGCGACACAACGTCAGACCCATCGCGTGGCCCACCGTCGTCGAGAACGTCGCCTACACCCTCCCCAAGCCCGAACAGCAAAACAAATTCGAGTAACACGCAAAAATCACATCCACCATGAAGATCTTCAATACCATCATACTCGCCATCGCCACCGTCGCCTGCGCCGAGGAGGAAATAAAGGACTACGCCGGAGACGCCGCGCTCTACTTCTACCGCGGCTCCTACCAGACCATCCACGTCTTCCAGCGCGACAGCGTCTTCTACTCCTTCCTCGCCACCGCCAACGAGCGAGACACCCTCTACATCGACACCCGCGTCATGGGCTACCCCGTCGACCGACCGCGAGAAATCACCCTCCGCCAAATCGACGCCAACGACCCCCTCGCCGCCATACCCGGCACGCACTACGTCGCCTTCAACGACCCCGCCATCAAGCCCCTCATGTACATGCCGGCCAACGCCACCTCCTACCGGCTGCCCGTCATCCTCATCCGCGACGCCAGCCTGCAGCAGCAGATCGTCAACCTCCGCCTGCAAATCGTCGAGAACAGCGACTTCAAGATCGGCATCGAGAAACAAGCCACCTTCCAGATCAAGTTCTCCGACCAGTTCCTCCCCGCCACCAACTGGCGGCCGGGAAGCTCCGTCGGCTGGTTCACCGTCTTCGGCGAGTACGGCAAACAAAAACACTGGTTCCTCCACACCCAGGTCGGCTTCACCGACTTCGACGCCGACGTCTCCACCTACCCCCTGGCTGTCCGCAAGTTCTACAACCAGCAGGCCCGCGAGAAACTCGCCGCCTACAACGCCGTCAACCCCGTCCTCAAGGAAGACAACGGGCAAGAGGTTTACTTCCCCACCATTTAAAAACAATCCGATGAAACACGTTATCTACATCATAGCCATCCTGTTGCCCTGGGCCTGCGTCCCCGACAACGGCAACTACGCGTACGCCGACCTCGACGAACTTTCGCCCGCGAAAGTCACCGGCATCAACGCCGAGTACACCCTCCAGATGATGGACACCCTCCGCCTCTCCCCCACCATCGAGGCCAACGACGACAACCACGACTACCTCTGGTTCATCTACTCCACCACCATGGAACGCGACACCATCGGCCACCAGCGAGAACTGCAATACATCGTCACCCTCCCGCCGGCCCTCAACTACCGCCTCGCGCTACAGGTCACCAACCGACAGAGCGGCCTCTACAAGTTCCACTACGCCACCCTCAAGGTCATCACCCCCTTCGCCGAAGGATACTACGTCACCAAAGACCGCGACCGCGTCACCGACCTCGACTTCATCTTCCCCGACGGCAAAATCGCCCCCGACATCCTCGCCGCCGCCAACGGAGAAGGCGTCCCGGGAGAAGCCGTCACCTTCGCCAACGCCAAAAACATCTCCGTCATCGTCACCCTCGAAGACGGGCGAGACACCACCTACAAAAACCACCACTGCTTCTACGTCATGACCCGCTCCACCGTCCAAATCTACGACGCCCAGGACGCCCGCCTCATGAACAAGATCGACAAGCTCTTCATGAAGCTCCCCGACAACTACGCCCCGCACGACATCATCTGCGTCGACGGCGCCAAGGTCATCACCAACGACAGCCTCTCCTACGTCCTCGACACCCGCGCCTCCGCCGAGAATATCGGGCGATGGGGCGTCGCCACCCCCGGCTCGCGCCTGGACCCCGTCAACATCTGCCGCTCCTCCGTCGGCGGCTTCCTCGTCTTCGACCCCGACAGCCGCTCCCTCAAGCAACTCAACACCTTCAAGGGCGCCTACACCAACGTCATAGGCGGCGCCCTGGCCTCCTACAACATGGTCTTCATGAAGGAAAAAGCCCAGATAACGGCCGGCGGCGTCGCCCTCCTCAGACACCGCGACACCAGGGCGCTCCACGGACTCACCATCAAGGGCCTCTCCGCCGCCGGCCTCTGGGAAAGCCCCGTCACCCCGATGGTCACCAACCCCGTCGCCACCAACGTCGCCGTCCCCGCCGCGAGCAAACTCCACGACGCCACCCTCTACGGCACGCATGCCAGCATGGACGCCCTCTACTTCTCCGCCGGCGACAACGAACTATGGTACTACAACCTCGTCAACAGCGACGAGCAGAACGTCATCACCCTCCCCCCCGACGAACGGATCGTCTACGCCCAGACCCTCATGCGATACATCAGCGGCGCCACGCTCTCCAACCTGGCCGTCCTGACCTCCGTCGGCGCCGGCTGGACGCTCCGCGTCTACGACTTCCAGCCCTCCTCTCCCCTGGTTGTCTCCGCCCCCATCCTGACAGTCTCCGGCAACGGCTCTCCCCGCCAAGTCTTCTACCGTTCCCTCACCTCCAACACCAGCTTCTAATCCCCCACCCCCCATCACCCCACCCCCACCCGCGGAAAGGGAGGCCCCATCGCCTCCCTTTCTTT
>JAIROI010000004.1 GCA_031257615.1 Odoribacteraceae bacterium | reverse complement strand
CCCGATGGGTGCCGGCTATGAAGATTAGGCTGCTACGCAGCCCTTCAATGGAATCTTTTTCTATGCGGCAGCCTAAGGCTGCCGCAGATAAAGGTTAGGCAGCTACGCAGCCAATCCTAACGTGGGCACTACGCTGTACAGTAGCCTTAGGCTACTGCCTACAAAGGTTGGGTAGCTACGCAACCCTTCAAAGGAATCTTTTTCTACGCGGCAGCCTTAGGCAGCCGCGCACAAAGGTGAGGCAGCTACGCAGCCGATCCTAACGCAAGGTCACGTGAATACAGTAGCCTTAGGCTACTGCCTACAAAGATTGGGCAGCTACGCAGCCCCGTCTTGGCAAGGAGAAGTCCGGGACGGAAGCTATGCGGCCCTTCAATGGACATTGTTTTATACGGCAGCCTGAGGCAGCTGCGAATAAAGGTTAGGCCGCTCTGCGGCCTTTTTATTATTGTACCTCCTGACCCGGCACCCGATGGGTGCCGGCTATGAAGATTAGGCTGCTACGCAGCCCTTTAAAGGATTCTTTGTCTATGCGGCAGCCTTAGGCTGCCGCTCCCAACGCGAGTACGCATGAATACAGTAGCCTTAGGCTACTGCCTGCAAAGGTTGGGCAGTTACTCAGCCTCGGCATCCAGAAATTTGAGTTCCAAGTCCTGGATTTGGGGTTCCAAATTCTGGATGGGGAGATCGGGATTCTGGTTTCTTCTCTTTATGCGGCAGCCTTAGGTAGCCGCGAAGAAAGATTGAGCAGCTACTCAGTCTCGGCTTGGTGGAGACCGCCAAGAAAGAATGAACGGCTGTCGATTTGTTGTCGGCAGCCGTTCGGGGGCGCTTTATTGAAGATAACTTGCTGGCAGGAGGGGAGAGGGGGGGGACCTCTTGTTTGTGATTGTGTTGCCCCACTAGGATTCGAACCCAGACAGACAGAACCAGAATCTGTAGTGCTACCGTTACACCATAGGGCAATCGCGACGCGAATGTAGCGCTTTCGCGGGAGATCAGAAACTTTTTACTGCAGAATTTCGCAGTATGCCGCGTCGTCGGAGAGGATCTCGAGGGCCTTGAGGATGTCGGGATCGCCGCGAGTGAGGTATTCGATGACCCCTTCCTGCATGTAGTAGCGCTGCATGAAGCGTTCGGCGAGCGCGTCGGAGATCTCGTCGCGGAAGAGTGCGAGGTCGCGGTCGATGGAGTGCGCGAGGTCGGCCTTCAGTCGGGCGAGCGGCTCGGCGACGCGGTCGCGGTTCTTCTCGGCGACGACGGCCTCCTCGAGTTTCTGCAGGAGGAGTTGCGAGGCGGTCTCGTACGCGAACTGTCGCTCGTGCAGGAAGGTCTTGAGGGCGTCGTAGATGTCGTCGGTGACTTGGAAGAGGGCCGGGGTGGGTATGGTGGGGTGGGCAACGGCGTACTCGTTGACAAAGTCGAAGAGGAGATCCTTCACCACCAGTTCTTGCGTCACCCTGGCGTAGTCTCGTTGCTCGATCTTGACATCCGGGGTGATGCCCCCGCCGTCGTGTACGACCCTCCCGGCGCGGGTGTGGAAGGTGCCGATGAGGGAGTCGGGGACGACGCCGACGCTGCCGTCGGGGTTGCGGTGGGAGTAGTCGAGGGCCTGGATGCATCGGCCGCTGGGGACGTAGTACTTGGCAGTGGTGATCTTGAGCTTGGTGTTGTAGGATAGGTCGCGGGTGGTCTGCACCAGACCTTTTCCGAAGGATCGTTCGCCGATGATCACGGCCCTGTCGTAGTCCTGGAGCGCCCCGGCGAGGATCTCGGAGGCGGAGGCGGAGGTGCGGTCGATGAGGATGGCGAGTTTCATGTCCGGCGCGATCGGGTTGGCGCTTGTCCGGTATTCCTTGTCCCATTGCTTCACTTTTCCCCGCGTGTTGACGACCGGCAGTCCGCGCGGGATAAAGAGGTTAACGATCTCCACGGACTGTTCGAGGCGTCCGCCACCGTTGCCCCTGAGATCGACGATCAGGGATTCGGCCCCTTGCTCTTTCAGCTCGAGGATGGCGCGGCGCATGTTCTCGGCGGACTTGTCGTTGAAGCTGGAGAAGTAGATGTAGCCGGTGTTGGCGCCGATTATCCCTCGGTAGGGGATGGCGGGTAGTTGGACGATTTCCCTCACGAGGCGTTTCTCGACGCGCTTTGTCTCCCCGACGCGCTCGAGCGTCAGGACAAGCTCCTTGTTTGGCTGTCCCCTGAGCAGCGGGCTGACTTCTTCCACGCTTTTCCCCTGCATATCTTTGCCGTCGATGGCGACGATCTTGTCGCCCGGGAGCAGGCCGGCCTTGTGCGCGGGGGATCCCTTGTAGGGTTCCCAGATGACCACGTGGTCGTCCTTTTTCTTGATGACCGACCCGATGCCGGCGTACTCCCCTTTCAGCATCATGTTGAACTCGTCCATCTTCGACTCGGGGAAGAAGACGGTATAGGGGTCGAGGTTTTCCAGCATGGCGTTGATGCCGTCCTGTAGCATCTTTTCGGGCTGCACCTCGTCCACGTACATCATGTTGACGTCGCGGAAGAGGGTGGCGAAGATGTCCAGTCCTTTACTTATCTCGAAGCGTTTTTGATCCTCTCCCAGGGAGAGTGTCCCGGCGACCAGCAGGGCGATGCCGATGATGATCGCGGCGGTTCTTGTTATTTTTTTCATGGTGTTGATGGGTTTCACGGAGGCGAAGGTAGTGTATCTCCGGCGATATTACAAATCACGGCACGGGGTCGTAGCCGGATCCTCCCCAGGGGTGGCACCTCAGGATGCGTTTCAGGGCGAGCCAGGAGCCTTTCCATGGGCCGTGTTTTTGCAGGGCCTCGATGGCGTATCGCGAGCAGGTGGGCGTGTAGCGACATGAGGGCGGCAGCCAGGGGGAGATGACGTGGCGGTAGATTCTAACGGGGAGAAGGAGCAGCCACACCGCTATTTTTCTCCACGACAGTTTGCATTTTCTTGATGACACCTTGTATGGCTTTTTGCATTTTCACGAAGTCGACGATGGTCTCTTCCAGGTAGACGAGCAGGACGTCCACGCCCTGTCCCGGCGGCAGGAGGTCGTGGAGGAGGTGTTTGTGGAGGCGGTAAGCTTCCCTGGTCAGGCGTTTGACGCGGTTGCGGTCGACGGCTCTCTTGAAGCGTTTTTTGGAGACGCTCACGGCCACGCGCGCGGGGCTTTCGCCTTCTTGCAGGGCGGAGAAGCGGTAGATGACGCGCAGGGGGTAGCTGACGAAGCTCTCTCGCCCGCGCAAGAGGGCGTCGATGCGGTGCTTCAGGTGGAGCCGCTCGCTCTTGCTGAAGGTATGCGCGCGCACGCGGTTATTTTTTGTTGTGTATTTTCACGAACTGCTCCAGGGCCATGATCATCGAGGGTGCTGACTCGGTGGGCGCCTTGATGTCGAGCCGGAGTCCGCTTTCTTCGGCTGCTTCGGCGGTGGCGGCCCCGAAGGCGGCGATCACGGCGTCGCCTTGTTTGTAGTCGGGATAGTTCTGGAGGAGCGACCGGATGCCGGCGGGGGTGTAGAAGATGAGGACGTCGAAGTCCGAGATGTCGAATCCCTCTTTGGCCAGGTCGTTGGGGACGGTCCTGTAGAAAATCGCCTTGGCGTATTTCAGGTGCAGGCGGTCGAGCAGCCCCGACACGTCTTCCCTGTTCACGTCGGAGAGGGGGACGAGGAAGTGTTCGTTTTTGTGTTTCTGGAAGACCTTGACCATGTCCTCGACCTTTTTGTCCCCGAAGAAGATTTTCCGTTTCCTGTAGACGATGTACTTTTGGAGGTAGAGGGCGATGGCTTCCGAGATGCAGAAGTATTTCATGGACTCGGGCACCTGGACGCGTAGCTCGGTGCAGATTCGAAAGAAGTGGTCGATGGCCGTGCGACTGGTGAAGACGATCGCCGAGTGATCCAGGATATTGATTCGCTCTTGTCTAAATTCCTTCACGCTGACGCCCTCAACTCTGACGAACGACTGGAACTCCACCTTCAGCCCGTATTGCTCGGCGATGTCGCTGTAAGGGGATTTCTCCGTCGCTGGTTTGGGCTGTGAAACTAATACCTTTTTTATTCTCATGGATTTTTACGTTACACGGTCTTATGAAAAACCCCCTGCCAGCATCTTGTAGAGCACCAACAGCGGGAGGATTTCGAGGCCACAAAGGTATAAAATCAAATAGAGAATAGACACCCCCCGTCTAAATAATATTTTCGCCCACCGCGCCCACCGGAGCAACGCGTACAGGGAGAGCAGCAGGAAAAGCAAGCCGGTCAGCAGTCCCAAGACGGGGGGATGGACGTAGTACAGGGGAAAGATCGCGGGAGCCAGCAGCACCCCGGGAACGCAGTTGTATATTCGGATGTTGATCGAGATCTCGCGGGCCATCGCGCGCTCCCGGAACATCCACCCGAGCAGCCGAACAGCGCCGAGCAACAGGGCGTGGGCCGCGAAGAGTATCCCCAGGTAGAACAGCAGGGGGAACGCCCGAAGTGCGCCCTCGGACAGGAAGACAAGGAAGAGCGCCAGGGAAAAGAAGGAGAGAAGCAGCGCGCAAAACAGCGCGTTGGGATGCGGCGCGATCCGCTTCGTCACCAACTGCTCGAAGTCTTTTTCCCGGAAGAAGTAGAGCAGCAGGGCCGGCAGCAGCCCCTTCCCGCGCGATTGCACCATCACCAGCAGCACGATGTAGAGGATCATGCACAGCAGTATCCCGGACATCACCCCGAGGTCGGGTTTCGCCAGCGGGATCGCTTCGGCGAGTTCGCCCCGTGCGGCCCAGACTTGTCGAATGGCTTCGTTCATCTCAATGCGCCTCGTACCAGTTCTCGCCGCACCCGGTGCTCACGATCAGCGGCACCGACAGTTGCACCACTCCTTCCATGCGCTCCGTCACCAACTGCCGCAGTTCCTCCACCTCCGCCCGGTGGCACGTGAAGTTCAGCTCGTCGTGCACCTGCAGGATCATCCTTGACTTCATCCCCCGTCCCCGGATCTCCTCGTGGATCGCGATCATGGCTTTCTTGATGATATCGGCGGCCGACCCCTGGATGGGCGCGTTGATCGCGTTTCGTTCGGCCACGCCGCGCTCGGCCGCGTTCCTTGAATTGATCTCTTTCAGGTAGCGGCGGCGGCCCATGATGGTCTCCGCGTACCCGCGTTCGCGGGCCACCTGCACCGACCGTTCCATGTACTCCTTCACGCCCGGGTAGAGTTGAAAATAGCCGTCGATCAGCTCCTTCCCTTCTTTCCTCGGGATCCGCAAGCGTTCGGCCAGTCCCCACGCCGAGATCCCGTAGATGATCCCGAAGTTGGCGGTCTTCGCGCGCCGTCTCATCTCCGGCGTCACCTCCTCCAGCGGCACCCGGTAGATCTTGGCAGCCGTGGCCGCGTGCACGTCCTCGCCGTTCAGGAAGGCCTCGATCAGCTCGCTGGCGCCGCTCAGGTGGGCCATCAGGCGCAGTTCCACCTGCGAGTAGTCCGCCGAGAAGAAGCAGAACGCCGGGTCGCCCGTCACGAACGCCTTGCGGATCACCCGCCCTTCTTCCGACCGCGCGGGAATGTTCTGCAGGTTCGGGTTCAGGCTACTCAACCTTCCCGTGGCGGCTTCTGACTGGTTGAAGCAGGTATGTATCTTGCCCGTCGCCGGGTTCGCGTATCCCGGCAGGGCCTCCGCGTAAGTCGTCAGCAACTTCCTCAGCCCGCGGTAGTCCAGGATATGCCCGACGATCGGGTGCTCGCTCTCCAACTTCGCCAACACCTGTTCCGACGTGCTATACTGTCCCGTCTTCGTTTTCCGCTTGCCGCCTTCCACGTTCATCTCCTCGAACAGCACCTCCCCCAGCTGTTTCGGCGAGTTAATATTAAACGCCCTCCCGGCCATCTCGTACACCGCGCGCTCCTCCGCCTCCATCCGCGTCCGCAACTCCACCGCCATCTCCCCCAGCGCCTCCCGGTCTATCGCCACCCCCTCGCGCTCCATGTCGGCAAGCACGAAAACCAGCGGCATCTCCATCTCCTCGAACAGCGACAGCAGGCCCACTCGCCCCAACTCCGCGCCGAGCGCTTCACGCAGGCGGAAAATCATCTCCGCGCGACGAGCAAGCGACTGTCCCCGGCTCTCCTCTTCTTCGAACATCAGGGAAAGTTGCGCCGACGGCTCTTCCCGCCCCGCCTCCACGCGATAGCCCAGCATCTCCAGCCCCACCTGCTCCGTGTCGTGGGAGCTATCCGGCTGCAACACGTAGTGCGCCACCTTCACGTCAAACAACCGGTTGCGAGGGCAAATACCCGCGCGCTCCATCCACAGCAGGTCGCCCTTCGCGTCGTCGGACGCCAGCACCTTCCCCGCGGACTCGAACACCTCCCGGAAGTACAACGCCCCGCCCGCCTCCAGACGAGCGAAGTACCCCTCGCCCGCCTCGACGCTGAACGCTAACCACGACGGCTCTCCCCGTCCCCCCTCGAATCGCGCGCTCATCCCGTACGCCGGCGCCGACAGCAACCGGGCCAGCAACGCCTCGCGCTCCGCCGCCGTCGACACTTCCTTGCACGACGGTTCGCGCGCCGCCACCCGCGCCGGTTCTCTCGTCATCGTCACCCCCAGCAGCCGCTTGCCCAGCGAGAAAAACTCCAGCTCGCGGAAAATCGCCTCCACTTCTTCCCCCCGCACCTCGCCTCGCGCCAGCTCCCCCGGTCGCACGCCCACGGGCGCCTCCCGGCAGATCGTCACCAGAGCCTTCGACAGGAACACCATCTCCCGACACTCCAGCAGGCGCTCCCGCTGTTTCCCCTTCAGCTCCCCCGCGTGCTCGTACACCCCCTCGATGCTCCCGTACCGCTCGATCAGCGCCCTCGCTCCCTTCGGACCGATCCCGGCGCATCCCGGCACGTTGTCCGCCGCGTCGCCCATCAGCCCAAGGATATCCACCACCTGCTCCACCCGTTCCACCCCGAACCATTCCCGCACGCCCTGCACCCCGATCACTTCCGCCGGCGTCGCCCCGCGGCCGGGCTTGTACATGAACACACGATCGCTCACCAGCTGCGCGTAGTCCTTGTCCGACGTGATCATGTACACCTCGAAGCCCTCCGCCTCGGCCTCTGTCGCCAGGGTACCGATCACGTCGTCCGCCTCGTAGCCCGCCACCGACAGCGCCTTCACGCCCAGCCCCTCGATGATCCGCCTGATCCAGGGGATCGACTGCCTCAGTTCGTCGGGCATCGGCGGGCGGTGGCCCTTGTACTCCGGGTACATCCCGTGCCGGAACGTCGCGCCGCCGGGATCGAAGACGGCGGCCAGGTACGCGGGGTGTTCCGTCTCCAGCAGTTCGGCGAGCGAGAGCATGAAACCGAACGCGGCAGAGGTGTTGATGCCTGTCGAGGTCACGCGCGGCGAGTGGATAAAGGCATAATACGAGCGATAGATGAGCGCGAACGCGTCAATCAAGTAGAGTTTTTTTGTCAATGAACCGGTCATATCCTTGGTTTTGTTCCCGACAAAGGTATACTTTTCCCGCGAACCAACCGCCCCGGAATCGCCCCTCGTCCTCCCCCCACCGCTGAAGGGCTGCGTGGCAGCCCAATCTTTGTCCGCGGCTGCCTAAGGCTACCGCGTAGAAAAAAGGTTCTATTGAAGGGCTGCGTAGCAGCCCAACCTTTGTAGGCAGTAGCCTAAGGCTACTGTATAACGGGTAGCCTACGCTATGATTGGCTGCGTAGCTGCCTCATCTTTGTCCGCGGCTACCTAAGGCTACCGCGTAGAAAAAAGATTCCTTTGAAGGGCTGCGTAGCAGCCCAATCTTTGTAGGCAGTAGCCTAAGGCTACTGTATCGCATACAGCCCAACCAAACCAAGGCTGCGTAGCTGCCTCACCTTTTCCTGCGGCTGCCTAAGGCTACCGCGTAGAAAAAAGGTTCCATTGAAGGGCTGCGTAGCAGCCTCATCTTCGTAGCCGGCACCCACCGGGTGCCGGTTAGGAGGTACTATAATAAAAAGGCCGCGAAGCGGCCTAACCTTTATTCGCGGCTGCCTCAGGCTGCCGTATAAAACAAAGTCCATTGAAGGGCCGCATAGCTTCCGTCCCGGACTTCCCCTTGCCAAGACGGGGCTGCGTAGCAGCCCAATCTTTGTAGGCAGTAGCCTAAGGCTACTGTATGGCGAATAAACGTAATGGGAATCGGCTGCGTAGCTGCCTAACCTTTACATGCGGCTGCCTAAGGCTGCCGCGTAAAAAAAAGATTCCTTTGAAGGGCCGCATAGCTTCCGTCCCGGACTTCTCCTTGCCAAGCCGGGACTGCGTAGCAGCCTAATCTTCATAGCCGGCACCCATCGGGTGCCGGTTAGGAGGTACTATAATAAAAAGGCCGCTCTGCGGCCTAACCTTTATTCGCGGCTGCCTCAGGCTGCCGTATAAAACAAAGTCCATTGAAGGGCCGCATAGCTTCCGTCCCGGACTTCTCCTTGCCAAGCCGGGGCTGCGTAGCAGCCCAATCTTTGTAGGCAGTAGCCTAAGGCTACTGTATGGCGAATAAACGTAATGGGAATCGGCTGCGTAGCTGCCT
>JAIROI010000030.1 GCA_031257615.1 Odoribacteraceae bacterium | reverse complement strand
GTGCAAATAACGAAAGAATTATTTAATCACGCAAGCGTTCATTGTTGTTTTTTGAAAAGACCATGTCGGGTCTCGCGATTCGTGCAACAAATCTGATTAGAGAGAAACGGTTATCATTTCCACCATGCGCAACATGCTGCTCATTCTGACAATCTTGTCTCGTTTCATTGTCGAGAGTGAAACGAATCGCACCAGCTCACGGCACAAGCACATCATCCTTGCGCCAATCAAGTCGCATTGTCCGCAACAAAAGAATTTATATGGTTGGGGACGCAGGGGGGAAAAGCGCCATCGCACGATCCCGACCCGGATAGAAAAAAGAACGTGTGTGCGAGGATAGTCGGGCAACGTCTCTCGTTTTTTTGCCCTCGCGCCCGCAGCCAAAGAAGTCTTGGAATTTTCGCGTATCTTCGCGACTGTTAAAACAACCGGGCCATGATAAAGAATATACAACGAATACAGAAAGAAATAGAGGCGTTCCGCGCGACGTCGCGCGAAGAGATCGAGCAGTTTCGCGTGAATTTCCTTGGGAAGAAAGGAAGCATCGCCACGCTCTTCGAAACGTTCAAGGAGGTGGCAGTCGAGGAAAAACGGGCCGTCGGGCAAACCCTGAACCAGCTCAAGACGCTCGCCCAGGAGAAACTCGACAGCATGAAGGCTACCTTCAAGGAACAAGATAACGCGGAGAAAACCATCGACGTCACCCGACCGGGAGAACCCACCCGACCGGGAAGTCGACACCCCCTCTCGATCGTGCGAAACGAGATCATCGAGATCTTCGCGCGCATGGGTTTCGCCGTCTCCGAAGGCCCGGAAATCGAGGACGACTGGCACAATTTCACCGCCCTCAATTTCCCCGAGGAACACCCGGCAAGAGACATGCAAGACACCTTCTTCATCAGCAAGTCGCCCGACATTCTCCTCCACACCCACACCTCCTCGGTGCAGGTGCGAGACATGGAAGACCAGTCGCTGCCCATCCGCCTGGTCACCCCCGGGCGCGTGTTCCGCAACGAGGCCATTTCCGCCCGCGCCCACTGCATCTTCCACCAGATCGAGGCGCTATACATCGACCGCGGCGTCTCCTTCGCCGACCTGAAGCAGACGCTCGACTTCTTCGCCCGCGAGTTCTTCGGGCCAACGACAAAAGTGCGCCTGCGCCCCTCCTTCTTCCCCTTCACGGAGCCGTCGGCGGAGATGGACGTGTCGTGCAGCCTCTGCGGGGGGAGGGGATGCAACGTGTGCAAGGGCACGGGATGGCTCGAGATCATGGGATGCGGGATGGTCGACCCCAACGTGCTCGAGAGAAACGGGATCGACCCGGAAAAATACTCCGGCTTCGCCCTCGGGATGGGCGTCGAACGCGTCGCCATGCTCAGGTACGGGGTCCGCGACCTCCGGATCTTCTTCGAGAACGACGCCCGCTTCCTCGAACAATTCACCGCCGCCGGATTCTGATGAAACTGCTGATCGTCGTCGCGCTGGTGGCGCTGCAATGCCGTGGAGGGGACGCGATGAACGCGGAAGACCGCGCCGTGCTGGAGCGATTCCTGGAACACGCCCGCAAGCGAAACTTTGAAGCGATACCGGCGCACCGGCGCGTCGCGGAGACCGCCCGCTTTTTCATCGGCGTCCCCTACCGCGCGGGAACGCTGGACGAGGGAGAAGAGGAACGGCTGGTCGTCAACCTGAGGGAGATGGACTGCGTGACGTTCGTCGACAACGTCCTGGCGCTGGCCATGCTCTTCCCGACGCGCGAGGGGCCGCCGGTCGATCGCTTCCTGGAAAACCTGCGCCGCGTGCGCTACCGCGACGGGCGTATCGACGGCCTCGCCTCGCGCCTCCATTACTCCTCCGACTGGCTGTTCGAGATGCAGCGACAGGGCATCCTCCGGGAGGTGACGCGCCCGGAAAACGTTCCCCTTACTAATAAGGTATCCTATCTCTCCGCGCACCACCCCGCCGCGCGAAAAGACCCGGAGACGCGCGCGCGACTCGCCGCCGTCGAGCAACAAATCAACAGCAGGGCGAAACAACACCTCCCCAAGGCGCGCGTCGCGGTAAAGACCGGGCAACTGCAAGAGGGAGACGTCGTCCTGATCACCGCCGCGAGGGACGGGCTGGATACCTCGCACCTCGGCTTCGCCCTGGAACAAAACGGGCGCGTCTACCTGCTGCACGCCTCGAGCGACGCCCGCGCCGTCACCGCGACCACCGCGCCCCTGCGCGACTACCTGATGGCAACCCCGAGGCACGCCGGGATCATGACCGCGAGAATCATCGAATAACCACAACCACCATGTACCTCTTCTTCGACACAGAAACCACGGGACTCCCCCTGAACTGGAAAGCCCCCGTCACCGACCTGGACAACTGGCCGCGCCTCGTCCAGCTCGCCTTCCTGCTCCACGACGAGCAAGGTAACCTCCTCGCCGCCGGCGACGCGATCATCAAACCCGAAGGCTTCAAAATCCCCGAAGAGGCCGCGAAGGTTCACGGGATCACCACCGAAAGGGCCGAAAAAGAAGGATTCCCGCTGGCGCGCGTCCTGCAACGCTTCGACGCCTACATCCAGCGCGCCGAAATCCTCGTCGCGCACAACATCGCCTTCGACGAGAAAATCATCGGCGCGGAACTCCTCCGCTGCGGCCTCCCCAACACCCTCCCGGCGAAACAAAAAATATGCACCATGGAACGCTCCACCAACTACTGCGCCGTCGCCGGGCGATACGGCTACAAGTGGCCCAAACTAAGCGAACTCCACCAGAAACTCTTTAACGCCGACTTCGACGAGGCACACAACGCCGCCGCCGACATCCAGGCCACCGCCCGGTGCTTCTGGGAACTCAAACGACGACAAGTCATCTGAACATGTGGATCAAAATAGCAGGCATTCTTCTACGCAACCGGGTCGCTTTCCTCGCGGCCGTCTCCTGCATTACCCTCTTCCTCGGCCTGCAAATCAGAAAAGCGGAAATGTCCTACGAGTACTCCGGACTGCTCCCCGCCACCGATAGCGCCTACATCGACTACCTCGACTTCCACGAAACATTCGGGCAAGAAGGCAACGTCATGGTATTCGCCTTCCAGGACTCCAGTTTCTACCAGCTCGACAAAATCAACGACTGGATCGCCGCCTGCGACAGCGTCAAGGCCACCCCCGGCGTCGTCGCCCTCGTCGACTTCACCCGATCCTTCAACCTCGTCAAAGACACCGCCGCCCGCACCTTCACCATCGCCCCCGTCTTCCCCTCCCGACTCCGCGACGCGCGCCAAATGGACAGCCTCGCGAACATCGTCGAGTCGCTCCCCTTCTACGACGGGGCCCTCTTCAACAAACAAAAACACATCTACGGGATGATGCTCACCGTCGCCGCCGACGTCATGAAAACTCCCGCCCGCGTCGCCCTCGTCAAAAAAGTCGCCGGCATCACACGCGCCTTCAGCGACAAGCACCGCCTCGTCGCGCACTACTCCGGCCTCCCCTACATACGCGTCGTCAACGCCGAAAACCTCAAAAGAGAGATGTACATGTTCATCCTCCTCTCGCTGCTCGTCACCACCTGCGCCCTCTACCTCTTCTTCCGCTCCCTGCGCACCGTCGGCTTCTGCCTCCTCATCGTCCTCGTCTGCGTCTGCTGGACCGTCGGACTCATGGCCATGATGGGACTAAAGATCACCCTCCTCACCGCCATGATACCCCCGCTGCTCATCGTCATCTGCGTACCCAACATGGTCTTCATGATCAATAAATTTCACGCCGAGTACGACCGCCACGGAAACAAAATCAAGGCCCTCCAGCGCATGATCGAGAAAATCGGCAACGCCTCCTTCACCTGCAACCTCACCACCGCCGCCGGCTTCGGCGCCTTCGTCACCACCTCCAGCCGCGTCCTCGTCGACTTCGGCGTCACCGCCTCCATCGGCATCGCCTTCGTCTACCTCGTCTGCATCATCCTCGTCCCCTCCATCTTCAGCTTCCTCCCGCCCCCCGACAGCCGCCAGACCAAACACCTCCACGACCCCCGCGTCCGAGACATGCTCCAGAGAGCCATCACCACCGTCTCCCGACGCAAACGAAGCGTGTACACCGCCATCCTGCTCCTCGTCGCCGCCAGCGTCATCGGCCTCGCGCGCGTCAAAACCACCGGATACATGATCGAAGACCTCAAGGAAACAGACCCCATCCGCCGCGACCTCGCCTTCTTCGAAGACAACTTCGACGGACTCATGCCCCTCGAAATCACCGTCGACTTCAAAAAACCGCGCCAGGCCATCACCCTCGCCAACCTCCAGCGCCTCGACGCCTTCTCCGCCGAACTCGCCGCCGACCCCGCCGTCTCCCGACCCGTCTCCATCGTCGAGGCCGTCAAGTTCGCCAACCAGGCCTTCTACAACGGAAACCCCGCCTACTACAAGCTCCCCACCGAGCAAACCCGCAACTTCCTCATGAAGTACCTCGCCAACGCCGCGCCCGCCGCGAGCCAAATGGCCGCCTCCTTCGTCGACACCGCCATGCAACGCGTCCGACTCAGCTTCCGCGTCAAAGACGTCGGCACCGTCAAAATGCAAGAAAAAGAAGCCGCCATCTACCGCGTCGCCGAACGCCACTTCCCCGGAGACAAGTACCGCGTCAATGTCACCGGCTCCAGCATCATCAACTTCCGCGGCACCAGATACCTCGTCAAAAACCTCTTCATCTCCCTCGCCCTCGCCATCACCTTCATCGCCCTCCTCATGGCCTGGACATTCAAAAGCAAACGCATGGCGCTCGTCGCCATGCTCCCCAACATCCTCCCGCAACTCCTCACCGCCGGACTCATGGGATACCTCGGCATCCCCGTCAAGGCCTCCACCGTCCTCGTGTTCAGCATCGCCTTCGGCATCTCCGTCGACGGCACCATACACTACCTCGCCAAGTTCCGACAGGA
This sequence comes from Odoribacteraceae bacterium, assembly GCA_031257615.1. Lineage (GTDB taxonomy): Bacteria > Bacteroidota > Bacteroidia > Bacteroidales > Marinifilaceae > JAIRKS01. Next base: position 9,187 of record JAIROI010000030.1, on the reverse strand, counting down.
ACTACGCCCCACCCGCCGCGGGCGCAAGGAAATCCCCGTCGCCGCCGTCGCCGCCCTCAAGGAGACCGGCCCCAGCATGATTTACAACGCCATCATCCTCTTCTTCGGCTTCGGCATCTTCGCCCTCTCCGACTTCGGCGGCACCGTCGCCCTCGGCGTCCTCGTCTCCATCACCCTCCTCACCACCATGTTCTCCAACCTCCTCTTCCTCCCCTCCATCCTCCTCACCCTCGACAGGATCGCCGGGAAAAACAAACAACGCGCCCGCTGACCCTCCCCCGTCGCCTGCTCCCTCCAACAATCCACTCACCGCGAATCAATTGAACCATGCCGGGACGCGTTGCAACACTGCAACGGAAAACGTTGCAGTATTGCATCGTCTGGTGATGCAGTATTGCATCGTCTGGTGATGCAGTATTGCATCGTCTGGTGATGCAGCATTGCATCGTCTGGTAATGCAGCATTGCATCGTCTGGTGATGCAGCATTGCATCGTCTGGTGATGCAGTATTGCATCGTCTAACGATTCAGTATTGAATTGCCTGACGATTCAGTATTGAATCGTCTAACGATTCAGTATTGAATCGTCTGACGCACCAGCATTGGTGCGATATCCACACCAGCATTGGTGTGGATATCGCACCAGCGCTGGTGTGGATACCGCGACAGTATTAGCGCGCGTTACGCGTCTTCCGCGTGCGAACGCGCGAGATAACTCTTTCGCGGGTCAACTTTTTTAGCGAGAGGGGGAAGGGGGGAGGGAGAGGACGCGTTGCTTGTCGAGGAGGAGTTGTCGTTGGAGTTCCTCGATGCTCTCGAACTTTCGCTCGCCGCGGAGGCGGTCGAGGAGCGAGAGGGTGACGGGGAGGCCGTAGAGGTCGCGGTCGAAGTCGAAGAGGTGGGCCTCGATGGAGAGGCGGCCGGAGGCGCTGACGGTGGGGCGGGCGCCGATGTAGAGGAGTCCGCGGCGGGTTTCGTCGCCGACGGTGGCCTCGATGGCGTAGACGCCGGGGGCCGGGAGTAGCTTGCGTTCGTCGGCGAGGCGGAGGTTGGCCGTGGGGAATCCGATCTGGCGGCCGAGTTGTTCGCCGGGGACGACCTTTCCGGTGATGGGGTAGCGGTATCCGAGGAGGGCGTTGGCCAGGCGGACGTTGCCGGCGAGGAGGGCGTCGCGGATTTTGGTGGAGCTGACGCTGCCGTCGGGCGTCGCGAAGACGGGCTGGTGGCGGAGGGCGAAGTGGAAGTCGTCGGCCAGGCGCTGGAGGCTTTCGCGGTTTCCGGCGCGTCCCTTGCCGAGGCGGTGGTCGTGTCCGATGACGAGTCCCTTGACGCCGACGCGGTCGACGAGGACGCGGTCGACGAACTCGTCGTATTCCATGTTGCCGGTCTCGGCGGTGAAGGGGAGGACGACGAGGTGTTCGACGCCGCGTCGCTCGAGGAGGGCGATTTTTTCGGGGAGGGTGGAGAGGATGCCCGGTTTGCGTTCGCCGGGGTAGAGGATTTCGCGCGGGTGTGGGTCGAAGGTGATGACGACGGAGTGGCCGCGGAGCTTCTCGGCGGCGTCGCGGAGGGCCTCGATGACGCTGAGGTGTCCGCGGTGCACGCCGTCGAAGCTCCCGATGGTGGCGACCGGCCGGGGGATGTCTCCTTTATTTATCCCGTGGTGGGTGATCATGCGCGTTTACTCGCACTTGCTGGTGCCGCAGTTCTTGCAGGCCATGCACCCCTCGTTGTATATAAAGGTGGTGGAGCCGCAGTTCTCGCACGGTTCGCCGTTGGAAAGCTCGGTGCCGTTGGGGACGAACTTCCGTAGCGCTCTCTCGACGCCGTTTTTCCAGGTGTTGATGTTCTCGTTGTCGAACTCCATCGCGGCGATGAGTTCGATGACTTGCGGGATGGGCATTCCGTAGCGGAGTACCCCGGAGATGAACTTGGCGTAGTTCCAGAACTCTTTGTTGAACTTGTAGGAGAGGCCCTCGACGGTGGTTTTGAATCCCCGTTTGTTGGAGAACTGGAAGTCGTAGCGGGAGACGCCTTCCTCGTTGGTGTTCTTGACGATTTTGCCGTCGCTGACGGATTTGGGGAGCATGATGCCCTCGTCGTCGTCGGCGATGCCGGTGAAGATTTCGTAGGGTTGTCCCTCGAAGAGTCCGATGAAGGCGATCCATTTTTCCCTGTTGTTCTGGAAGCGGACGACCTCCGCGGCGAGTTCGCGGGGGCGTTTCAGTGGCATGACCTTTTCCTTTTCGGTGGCGCTGACGAGGACGCCTTTCCGGGAGCCGTCGCGGTAGACGGTGCATCCCTTGCACCCGCTTTTCCATGCCTCGACGTAGAGCTGGCCGACGAGTTCCTCGGTAGCGTCCGCGGGGAGGTTGACGGTGACGCTGATGGAGTGGTCGACCCACTGTTGGACGCGTCCTTGCATGCGCACCTTGGCGAGCCAGTCGATGTCGGTGGAGGTGGCGAGGTGGTAGGGGGATTGCTTGACCAGTTCCTTGAGTTCGTCGTCGGAGTAGACGCGGCGGGGGTCGTGGCCGTTCTTTTTCATCCAGGTGATGAGCTTGGGGTGGAGGAGGTGAAACTCTTCGTAGCTGTCGCCGGTTTCGTCGGTGAAGGCCACGCGGACGTTTTTGTCGTTGGGATTGACTTTCCTGCGGCGCGTGTAGAAGGGCTTGAACACCGGCTCGATGCCGGAGGTGGTGCGGGTCATGATGCTGACGGATCCGGTGGGGGCGATGGTGAGGCAGGCGATGTTTCTCCGCCCGTGGCGCGTCATGCGTTCGTGCATTTCCGGGTCGGCCTCCTTGAGTCGGGCGATGAAGGGGTTGTTTTTCTCCCGCTCGGGGTCGTGTATGCTGAAGGGGCCGCGGTCGATGGCGAGGTCGACGGACGCCCCGTAGGCGGCGACGGCGAGGCGTTTATGCATGTCGACGGAGAACTCGATGGCGTCGTCGCTGCCGTAGCGCAGTCCCAGCGCGGCGAGCATGTCGCCCTCGCCGGTGATGCCGACGCCGGTGCGCCTTCCTTCCTTGGCCTTGCACTTGATGCGTCTCCAGAGGCGGGTCTCGACGCCCTTGATCTCGTCGTCTTCGGGGTCTTGCTCGATCTTGTCGAGGATCGCATCGATTTTCTCCAGCTCGAGGTCGATGATGTCGTCCATGATCCGCTGGGCCATTCTGACGTGGCGGTCAAAGAGGGCATGGTCGAAGGCGGCGTCGGCGGAGAAGGGATCGTTGACGTATGAATAGAGGTTGATGGCCAGCAGGCGGCAGGAGTCGTAGGGGCACAGGGGTATCTCGCCGCAGGGGTTGGTGGAGACGGTGCGGTAGCCGAGGTCGGCGTAGCAATCGGGGACGCTCTCGCGGATGATGGTGTCCCAAAAGAGGATGCCGGGTTCGGCGGACTGCCAGGCGTTGTGGACGATCTTGTTCCACAACTCGGCGGCCTTGACGCGTTTCTCGTTCTTGGGGTCGGGGGAGTACGCGGGGTACTTCTGCACGTATTCCTGCCCGTTGATGGCGGCGTTCATGAAGTCGTCGTCGATTTTCACGGAGATGTTGGCCCCGGTGACCTTTCCCTCGGTCATCTTGGCGTCGATGAAGCTCTCGGAGTCGGGGTGGTTGATGGAGACGCTAAGCATGAGCGCGCCCCTGCGCCCGTCCTGCGCCACCTCGCGGGTGGAGTTGGAGTAGCGCTCCATGAAGGGGACGATGCCGGTGGAGGTCAGTGCGGAGTTTTTGACGGGCGATCCCTTGGGGCGGATGTGCGAGAGGTCGTGTCCGACGCCGCCGCGCCGCTTCATGAGCTGCACCTGCTCCTGGTCGATTTTCATGACGCCGCCGTAGGAGTCGGAGGCTCCCTCGTGGCCGATCACGAAGCAGTTGGAGAGGGAGGCGATCTGGAACTCGTTGCCGATGCCGGTCATGGGGCCTCCCTGCGGGACGATGTACTTGAAATCCTTGAGCAGCTCGAAGATTTGCTCCTCGCTCAGGGGGTTCTTGTAGTTTCTCTCGACGCGCGCGATCTCGGAGGCGAGCCGCCTGTGCATGTCGTTCGGGTTTCGCTCGAAGATGTTCCCGTAGGAATCTTTCAGCGCGTACTTGCTCACCCAGACCTGCGCGGCGAGCTTGTCGCCCTCGAAATACGCGAGGGTACTGCCGAAGGCCTCCTCTTGGGTGTAGACGGGCTTGCCTCCTATCGTCTTCCTGTTCTCCTGTATTGTTGCTTCTTCCATGTGATGAGTATTGTTTTTTGATTAATGCCTGACGCCCCGCGAAGCTATGGAAAAAACAATTCGCGGCGAATTTTCCCGGGACATTTTTCCGGAGTTCCCCGTTTTTCTTTGCAGCGCGCTGGAATCAAGGCGCGTTTGACTCCACGGAGGGCGAAAAGTTTTCCAAACGAGAAACACTCTCTCTCGCACGATCATTATAAAGATGCAGGGAAACGCGCGGGGCGATCGATCATTCGAGCGCGTTTTATCGCGTCGCGCCGGTCGCCCCGTGATATTCCAAAAATTCTTGTACCTTCGCGCCACCAAGATGATCTCATGGAATTTATCCTTTTAGCAAACGACAAACAAACAAGCGCCAGGGCCGGGAGGCTTGTCGCGGGACGCGGCGACGTGGAGACGCCCGTCTTTATGCCCGTGGGGACAGCGGGCACGGTCAAGGCCGTGCACGCGCGGGAACTGCGGGAGGAGGTCCGGGCGCGCATCATCCTGGGAAACACGTATCACCTCTACCTGCGCCCCGGCGCGAGCATCCTGCGCGCGGCCGGCGGGCTGCACCGCTTCTGCGGGTGGGACGGCCCCATCCTCACCGATAGCGGCGGCTTCCAGGTCTTCTCCCTGGCCGATAGCCGGAAAATCACGGAAGAAGGCGTCACCTTCCGCTCGCACATCGACGGGTCGCTGCACCTATTCACGCCCGAAAACGTGATGGATATACAACGGGCCATCGGCGCCGATATCGTGATGGCCCTCGACGAGTGCCCCCCTGGACAAAGCGACCGCGCCTACGCCCGGACCTCCCTGGAACGCACCCAGCGCTGGCTGGAACGATGCGCGCGACGATTCGACGAGACGGAAGCCCTGTACGGCTACCCCCAGTCCCTCTTCCCGATCGTGCAAGGATGCGCGTACCCCGACCTGCGGGAACAAGCGGCCGAACACGCGGCGTCCCTCCAACGCGACGGCTATGCCATCGGGGGCCTCGCCGTGGGAGAACCCGCCGAGGTGATGTACGAGATGATCGAACGCGTCAACAAGGTGTTGCCCACCGATAAACCCCGATACCTGATGGGGGTCGGCACCCCGGAGAATATCCTCGAGGCGATCGCGCGCGGCGTGGACATGTTCGATTGCGTGATGCCCACCCGCAACGGACGCAACGGGATGCTGTTCACCACCGAGGGCGTGATCAATATCAAAAACAAAAAGTGGGAGACGGACTTCTCGCCGCTGGACCCCGCCCTCCTCTCGTTCGTGGACGGCGACTACTCCAAGGCATACGTCCACCACCTGATCAAGGCCAGAGAAATACTGGGACTGCAGATTTGCTCGATCCACAATTTGTCGTTTTATTTGTGGCTCGTTCGCGAGGCAAGAAAAAGGATCATGGCAGGCGATTTTGCCACATGGAAAACAGCAACGCTCAAGCGAATAACAACAAGATTGTAGGATTGAAAAAGCTGGATCTATATATCATAAGGAAATTCCTCGGGACGTTCTTCTTCTCCCTGGGGCTGATCCTCTGCATCGTCATCGTCTTCGACATCTCCGAACGCCTCGAGAAATTCCTCGAATCCAAGGCCACCCTGACGGAGATCGTCATGGACTATTACGTCAACTTCGTCCCCTACTTCGCGAACGTCTTCTCCGCCCTCTTCACCTTCATCTCGGTGATCTTCTTCACCTCGAAAATGGCCTACAACAGCGAGATCATCGCCATCCTGAGCACCGGGATCAGCTTCCGCCGCATCGTGCGCCCCTACATCTTCTCCGCCGCCATCATCGCCGCGCTCTCCCTGCTGCTGAGCGCCTTCGTCATCCCGAACGCCAACAGGAAACGAAACGCCTTCGCCGAACAACACCTGAACAGGAAGTACCAGAACCAGGAAAGAAACATCCACCGGCAAATCGCGCCGGGGGAATACATATACATGTCGAACCTCTCCACCTCGTCGCCCATCGGCTTTCACTTCGCCCTGGAGAAGTTCAAGGGGGATACCCTCGTGAGCAAGTGGACATCCGACCGCGTGGAGTGGCGAGAAGACATCAAGAAATGGAGAGTCTACAAGTGGAAAATACGCGAGTTCGCGGGCGATAAACAATACTACAAGACCGGCGATCAACTCGATACCACCCTGAACTTCTCCTTCAAGGAGTTTACCGAAGACCCCAAGCGCGTCAAGGAAAACCTCACCCTGCCACAGCTGAACGAGTACATCGACAGGCAAAAACTACGAGGAAGCGCCAACGTCGTCGAGTTCCAGCTGGAAAAATACAAGATGTTCGCGAACGCCTTCTCGACATTCGTCCTCACCTTTATAGGCGTCTGCATCGCCTCCAAGAAAATCCGCGGGGGAATGGGATTCCACCTGGGACTGGGACTGATGATCAGCTTCTCCTACATCCTCTTCATGCAGTTCTCCACCGTCTTTGCCACCAACGGGGACATGAACCCGATGCTGGCCGTCTGGCTACCGGACATCCTCTTCACCGTGGTCGCGCTATTCGTTTACCGCTTCGCGCCCAAGTGAGGAATGAAACATTGCTGTTACTTTAACGTTATATAGTCAAACACTTAATTTTTAAAAATTTCATTATGGAACAACGTGCAGGCAAACGCCCCCGGATTATCCGGCCCATCGAGCATCGAGACGAGAACCGGTGGAACAAAGAACAAGCCCCTGACGACAGGTCAGAAGAACAACGCGATCGACCCTACCGGGAAGGTGGGCGCGACCGCTACGACGGCAACCGCGACGGAAACCGTTACAACCGCGACGACCGCTACAATCGAGACGATCGCTACGGCTATCGCCGAGATTATGACCGCCAAGACTCGACCCCCGGGAGAAATTACAACCGCTACGACGAGACTCCCGAACGGAACTACAACCGACACGACGGCCCCGAACGAGACTACAACCGTCACGAACCCTCCCGGGGCTACCGACCGAACGACCAGCGCGACGGCGAATACCGCCCGCGATGGCAAAACCGCGACGATAACCGCCCCCCCCAGGACGGCGAACGTCGCTACTACCCACCGCGGTCGAACTACGACGCCCCCCCGCGCCCCTACGCGCCCTCCGCGCGACCGGGATGGAGAGAACAGGGAGACCCAAACAGGGAACGTCCCGACGACCGCCGGGAAACCCACTATTACACCGACCGACGACCGGGCGGATACCGCCAGAACGACCGACGCGACGGGGACTACCGCCCGCGACGCGATGACCGGAACTACCGCGACGATCGCCCGCGACGCGTCATCACCCCCTCCTCCCGCGGCGCCGACAAGAAAAGGCCCGACTACCAGCAGACCCCCGAGACCGAATCCGCGGAGCTGCGCCTGAACCGCTACATCGCCAAGGGAGGCGTCTGCTCACGCCGCGACGCCGACGTCCTCATCCAGGAGGGACGCGTCAAGGTGAACGGCGAACTCGTGCAACAAGTGGGGACTAAGGTGCAACGCACGGACAAGGTGGAGGTGGACGGCGTACAGATCACCCCCGAACGCAAGGTGTACCTCCTCCTGAATAAACCCAAGGACTACGTCACCACCGTCGACGACCCGGAAGAACGCAAAACCGTCATGAAGCTGATCGAGGGAGCCTGCGAGGAACGCGTCTACCCCGTGGGACGACTCGACAGGCAGACCACCGGCGTCCTCCTCCTCACCAACGACGGGGACCTGGCCAAAAAACTCACCCACCCCTCCTATAACCAGAAGAAAATATACCACGTCTTCCTCGACCGGGCCATCAACCTGGAACACATCGAGGCCATCCGCGCGGGGATCGAACTGGAGGACGGGCCAATCAAGGCCGACGACATACAGATCGCCTCGGACGACAACAAGCAAGTGGGCATCGAAATCCATTCCGGCAAAAACCGCGTCGTCCGGCGCATCTTCGAGCACCTCGGGTACAACATCCTCCGACTCGACCGCGTCTACTTCGCCGGCATCACCAAGAAAAACCTCCCCCGCGGACACTGGCGCTTCCTGACGCGCGAGGAGGTAGACGTCTTGAAGATCTACTAAAGCGGTATATCAAGTAATCAACCTTCGCGGGGACTGCACCCCCCGCGAAGGTTGCGTCGTGAAGCGGCGACCCTTGTCTCTCCGAAATGATTATTGCAATCTCATGACCCCACCGGTTCCTCCCCCCCCCACCTCCTGGTACGCCGTCTACACGGCCCCGCGAGCAGAGAAAAAAGTAAAAGAACGACTGGACCAGCAAGCCATCGACAATTACCTCCCCCTGCAAATCTCCATCCGCCGCTGGAGCGATCGCAAAAAGAAGGTGGAACTCCCTCTGATACGCGGCTACATCTTCGTCTGCGTCACCCCGCGACAGCAACTGCAAGTCGACAACACGCCCGGCGTCGTCGCCTTCCTGAAGGAAGGAGGAAGGCCCGCGCCAATCCCCGACCGGCAGATCGACGCCCTCCGCGTGATGAACGAGGGAGCCGACGTGGAGGTCTCGATGGAGGAAATCCCCGCGGGCACCTACGTCCGCGTCACCTGCGGCAAACTGGCCGGCCTGGAAGGAGAACTGGTAGAACACAAGGGCAAGCACAAGGTCTTGATACGCATCGACCACCTCGGCTGCGCCCTCGCCGACGTCCCCTCCTCCTGCGTCGAACCCTATCACTCCCCAACTTCCCTCTAACCCGCCGTCTACAGTCCAAGACCGCGCGTCCTGCTCGCGTCCCCGCAAGCCCTTCTTGCGCCCTTGCAAGTCTTGCTCGTGACCACGCAAGCTCTTCTTGCGACCCTACACGTCCCGCTTGCGACCCCGCACGTGGTACGCACCTTGCCAAGACGGGGCTGCGTAGCAGCCCAACCTTTGTAGGCAGTAGCCTAAGGCTACTGTATAACGAGATGCTGATGTTAGGATCGGCTGCGTAGCTGCCTAATCTTCATAGCCGGCACCCACCGGGTGCCGGTTAGGAG